>JBDHVQ010000032.1:0-13278 GCA_039809845.1 Clostridiaceae bacterium
CCGAGCCTTCCCATTATTTCAATATTTGTCGCGGCGACCCTTGAGTGGACTATATCTCCCATTATGAGGACTTTGAGACCTTCAAACCTTCCGAATTCTTCCCTGATGGTCATAAGGTCGAGAAGACTCTGTGTGGGGTGATCTCCCGCCCCATCCCCGCCGTTCAATATGGGACCATTAAGATTTCCGACAAGACAGTTGTAGTACCTTTCTTCCGTAGCCCTTATAACATAACCATCCACACCTATGGCTTCAAAGGTCTTTACTGTATCGTACAGTGTTTCTCCCTTTTTAAGGCTCGATGTTTCGGGATTTAAATTTATTTCTGAAATTCCAAGTTTCTTTTCAGCCATGATGAATGAATTCTGGGTCCTTGTTGAAGGTTCAAAGAAAAGATTGGCAAATACTTTGCCTGAAAAATCCTTCTTTTCCCCTTTTTTGAATTCCTCTGCCCTGTCTATGATTCTCAGTATTTCGTCCGTTTCAAGTTCTTTCAGTGTAGTCAGATTCTTCACGATTATTTCCTCCCTGTGAAATGTTAATCCTGAATTTTTGCATATTAAAAGACCTCTTTTTCCCGCGACGAAAAAAGAGGCCGTAAAATGGCACAGCTATGGCAATGCATATTTTTCTCTTCTCAGCCTCACGGGACTGAATTAAAGTTTCCATTAACCATATTACTTTTTTAACCAACCCAAGTCAATAAGAAATGAGATATGTATGAATTCAATACCGTAAAGAACTGAACCGGAAGATAATGTCAAGGAGAATTAAGCTATAAATAAACAGTAAGACAGACCGTAAGAAAACAAAAAAGAATCATAAAGAGATATTTTCCGATGAGAGGAAATAAAAGTCTGCAAAAACCCACCTGAAAACAAAATAACCGGAACAGTTAAATAATTAATTTGGTTATCAAATAAGTATATATAGTATTTCTATATATAAATCCCTTCAGATATTCAACTATAGTAGTAAAATACATATCGGGCATGAAAAAAATACAATTTTGACCAGGAGTTTAAAAATGAAGAAGAAAATACTCGCATCAGTACTCGGTGTATTCCTTTCGGTTTCTCTTATGATGTCTTCTGTACCTGCTTCAGCATCAGTTTCAAATGCATCACAGGCTATGGAAGTAAAAACGGAAGAAAAAGTGGCAGCAGGAACTGTTACTTATTCCGTCGATGCATCAGGATATGAAAAGGGCAAAGAAGTGCGCCTGTGGTTACCAGTGGGCCATACTGATGACTTCCAGACTGTCGGTGATGTAAAATTCGAAGCTGAAGGAAGTGCAGTCACAGAACTAAATACCGATGAACTTGGAAATGTTATTCTCTACGTTGAATGGAATAATGAAACTGAGCCTTCAGGCAGAAAGGTAACGTGTTCCTTCCATGCAGAAAGAAAAGAGGTTTTAAGACCTGAACTTAGAGAAGAAGGAACTTTCGGCGAAGAACTGAATGAATACTTAAAACCTTCAGCAATGGTAGCCATAGACGGAAAGACAAAGGAACTTGCAGATGAAATAACAGAGGGCAAGACCACAACCCTTGAAAAAGCAAGAGCCATTTACGACTGGGTAATTGCAAACATGAACCGCGATGAAAATGTCATAGGATGCGGAAACGGAGATGTCGAAAGGCTTCTTGAAGTAAAGGAAGGCAAGTGTACAGATATAAATTCAGTGTTCGTGGCACTTTGCAAGGCATCGGGCATACCCGCAAGGGAAACGTTCGGAATCAGGATGAACGCAGATGATATAACAAAAAATCAGCACTGCTGGTCTCAGTTCTACCTTCCCGGAACAGGCTGGGTATTTGCAGATCCTGCAGATGTCTTGAAGGCTGTACTTAAGAATAACTGGTCCAAGGAATCAAAGGAAGCAAAGGATCTTCAGGAATATTACTGGGGAAGTGTCGATGAAAAAAGAGTTGAATTATCTGAAGGAAGGGATCTTTTCCTGACTCCAAAGCAGAACGGAGAAGCACTGAACAACTTCGGATATCCCTACATGGAAGTTGACGGAACCCCTGTCGATTACTACCAGCCGGATACATTCAAATATACAATTTCTTTCAAGGCTGATCAGCAGTAAGATAAATATCAAAAAAACTTAAAAAGCATAAAACCTACGTACATCAGAACGTGGGTTTTATGCTTTTATTAAAATATATTTCAGGAAAAGCATCGGAAGATATCTTAAGAAAAGTATCGGCCGGGTTTCCCCGGCCGTAATACATTACTGCTTGTCCTGTGCTTTTTCGTCAAATGTCCTGTAGATGTTGTAGGTGCCATCCGGATTTAATGCAAGGAAACCGTCCTTAGTAAAGAAAACTGTTATTTCAGTATTGTCAGTCATCTTTACAGTGACTGTGTCTTTCGCTTTTTCAGTTATTTCCCTTCCGTCAGTTTCCTTCATAAGTCCTTCCAGGCTGGAATTGCTGTAGAGCTTTCCGTCCCTGAATTCCACGTACATTACATCTTCAGAGTCCTTCTTTATTTCCTTTCCGTCATTGTTTATAAGGATGTATTTCTTTCTGAGAAGATCTTCGGGTTTTTCGTCTGTCTTTCCGAGTTCTTTTTTAAGTTCTTCGATATTCTTCTTTTCATTTCCGGGTTTTTTAACTTCTGAGGTTGTAGTTTCTTCCTTAGTTGTTTCTGAGGTTTCAGGAATAATCATACCTTCAGTTGTTTCTTCCTGAACCGGCTCTGCAATGGTAGTTTCTTCTGAAGCTTCTTCTGATGTTTCTTCAGCTCCGGCAGCTTCTTCAGTTGTGATTTTCGTAGTCTCAGCTATGCTTTCAGTGGTCTTTTCTTCTTCAGAGGCAATCTCTTCAGTGGTCTTTTCTTCAGGTATAACAGAAATCTCTTCTTTTGTTGTTTCAGGAGAAGATGTTGTAACTGTTGTCTTTTCTTCCACAGTTGTTTCAGATGGTTCATCCGGATCCAGTGTTATTGCATTGCCGTTTAAATATCTTCTTTCAAATTCCTTTATATTGGGTTCAAGGACCATTGAAGTATCCCTTGAAAGAAGGTATGCGTCAGCTGTATCGTTTCTGAATTTCAGAACCATGAACTGGTCCCCTGCCTGAAGTACACCTACCTTGTCTTCATTACCCTTCATTTCCTTTACCAGTGCTTCAAAGTAGTTTTCTGGGTATCCGGTATAAGCACTGAACATTTCCTTTGCAAAGGGAGAAAGATCAGGTCCGTTCTCAGTTTCATTTACTGCACTTCTTACATTGATATAGTCTGTGAAGTCCTGATATACTGCAAGGTCTGTACCGCCTATATACTTTTCGCCATCGTAATAATCTGCACTGAATCCAGGTTCACCGATGTTCCCGAGGACATCTTCATTTACCGGAAGATACTTTTCAGTTTCAGGAGTTGCTTTGATATCAGATGCCTTCTGCAGATCAAACTTCATTGCATCAGGATATTCAGGTGCAGTAAGGACAATAAATTCTGTTCCTTCCTGGAATGAACTGAATGCATGACGGTAGAACATGTCAACTGCTTCAGATCCGCCTCTTTTAACAGTGAATCCGTCTTCAGTAAGTTCGGGTTCTTCAGAGGTGGTTGTTTCCGGAGAAACAGTTGTTTCGGCTGACTCAGTAGTTTCCGCAGTTTCAGTTGTTGTTTCAGCCACCTCAGAAGTCGTTTCATTTTCTGTGGTGGTTTCTTCCGGTGTAACAGGAACTATTATTGTATTGGATGAATTTGATGAAGTCTGTTTTGGGTCTTCCTTAACCTTTGTTCCAAGGTCATCGAGCTGTTTCTGTACATCTTCAGATTTTACTGCATCTGTCTGTGAATACTGTTCAATGACATTTGAAAGTTCAGTTTTTGCTTCCTGGTTTATAGTATTTTCAAGGTTCTTTTCTTTGATTTTTTCATCTATAATCCTGTCTATTTCTTCCCTTGAAAGGGGCTTGTCTTCTTTTTCTGCTTCCTTTGCCTTTACACCGACTTCTGACTTTATTGCAATTATAAGCTCATTTATCATCTGCTGGTTGATTTCAATATTTGTGATATTTGTACTGTTGTCAATATTGGTACTGTTATTGTTGTTTACTGTCGTATTATTGTTATTGATGGTAGTGTTGTTGTTTGTGGTGTTGTTGTTTACAGTAGTATTATTGTTCGTGGTGTTATTGCTGACAGTATTGTTTTCAATATTGTTCTGTATTATTTTATTTGTAACTTCAAGTTCCTTCTGGGCAACTTCCATCCTCTTCTTGTCGAGGGTTACGTTGTTCACTTCAAATGCCTTGTAAATTCCTGCAAGTGCGGATTCACCGGTAACAGGTCTTACAGCACCTACATTTACATAAACATCATTTATACCTGCAGTAATACATGCATTTTCATACTGGTATTTTCTTATCTGTGTAATGTTTCCTGGTGTAGTGATATTGACATCGAGGCCGGATCCCTTTGGTGCCTTTGCAACGACGACGGAGGATATCATTTCACCATCTGTGGTAAAGTTTTGTGGGTTTCCAAGGAATCTGTCCAGGTCAGTTCCTGTAACAGGCTGCATGGTGATATTTGACAGGCTCTTAAGTCCCAGGAGTTCTCCTGTCCTTCTTATTTCATCGTCTCCCAGTCCTGATCCGTAAATATATGTCGGTTTTGAAAAATTCAGTGTCTCAGCGAGAGCCGGGAATGTAAGTGTGGATGCCATTCCTGTAATAAGAGCTGCTGCCACAAGTACTTTAAGTCTCTTCATTTTATATTTCTCCTTCTTTTTTATGTATTTCCATAATTCACTGCATATCAAGTGTAGTATTTCTTTCTGTAATTTCTATTAATCCATTCTGAAATTTTGATGCATTTTTAGGTGTGCCAACCTCATTTTACAGAGTGTTGTCTGTTGATTTACCGAATATTCACAGTTATAAGATATAATAGTAATTGAAGATGATAATCAGTATCGTCAATAACCACAAATAATAAAAAATGGATAGAAGCAGTCAATAACATCAGCAAAACTTCAACGGAGGAATAAAAATGATTAAATTACCAGAATTACCATATGCATACGATGCACTTGAACCTTATATAGACGCAAAGACAATGGAAATACATCTGACCAAACATCACCAGGCTTACATAGACAATCTTCTCAAACCATTAAAGGAACTTGACTCTGAAAAGAAGCCTGAAGACTATACAGATGAATGTATAGTTAAACTTTTGAAGGATCTTGAATCATCAGATATTGAGGACAGCATTAAAACCCAGATCAGAAACAATGGTGGCGGACATATAAACCACTCCATGTTCTGGAAGATGATGGGTCCCGGTAAGGGAGGCGAACCAAAGGGAGAACTCCTTGAAGCGATAAATAAAAGCTTCGGTTCCTTTGATAAATTCAAGGAAGAATTTGCTTCTGCAGCTACAAAGAGGTTCGGATCAGGCTGGGCATGGCTTATAAAGAAGGAAGACGGATCCCTTGATATAATTTCAACAGCCAATCAGGACAGCCCTCTTATGCAGGGTAAAAACCCAATCCTCGGACTCGACGTATGGGAACATGCATACTATCTCAATTACCAGAACAAGAGACCAGATTATATCAAGGCATTCTGGAATGTAGTAAACTGGGATGAAGTTGAAAGACTTTATAACGAAAAGTAAGATTAAGTAAATAAGCCGATACAAGCGTTTTGAAAAATAAACAAAAAAATTGGATAAAAAAAGGCAGAGACTTCTTCATGGTGTCCCTGCTTTTTTCTGTATATCTTCATAACTTCATATCTTCATATCTTCCACAACATTGATTTTATCAATAAAACTGTGTTTATCGTATGTTTTTCTTATTTTCATTCATTATTCTTTACAGATTGGATATCTGTATTGTCGGGGTCAGGTGAATATGACGATATTATTGATTCTGCTTCTTTAAATTCAGCTTTAATTCAATCCGTTTCTTTTTAGACTTCATGTAATGAGAATGATTCTGCAAATTATCGGCTGTTTATGTGTCTTATGAATTTTAATATGGAAAATATCTGATATTCTGTCAGTATTTGCATGAAAAACAGGACAATGTATTAAATTTATATAGATTTCTCATTTTTTTCATGTCAAATTTATTTTTAAGTAATATATTATGTATGTATAAATCTATTATCAGTAAGATAATGACGGAGGATTTAAAATGAATACTTTAATCACTTCAGTTGTGATGGCTGCTTTGCTCCTTGTTCCTGCAAAAGCAACAGCAGTAAAGCAGGCTCCCGCTGAAACCCAGGTAACTGCAAAGGCGGCTGAACCTAAAATTCTTACACTCGGTGAACTTTCAAAGGACCCGAGCGGAAAGGCAGTACTTCTTGGCTATGATATTTCAGGTGACACTGTTATATACCATATGAAGACAGAAGAAAAAGCCGGAGAAGCAACCGTTGAAAGAATTGAAGACCCCACTCTCGAAGAAGGAAAAGAAGTGGTGGTACAGGAAGGAACCCTCGGCAAAGTTGAAGTAAAGTACGACATCATTACTGACTTTGACGGAAACAGAATCGATACAAAACAGGTTTCAAGGACTGTGATCCAGGAAGCAAAAAATGGAATCATCAAGGTCGGTACAAAGAAATAGTCTTAAAAACACTGAGCCCTCCCACCGGAAGGCTCATATTTTTATTGCGTCCCTTTTATTCTTTTTCAATGATGCCTGTATTTACCGGTATTGTCTTTTTTCTTACTTCAGGTACATTCCTATTTGAATTCTCTCATTCTTTGTGTGCGTTATCTTCTTCCCAGATGAAGGTTATGCACTGCCAGGGTTTTAATGTTATACGTGAATCTTCTTTTATGACACCGGGATAATTTGAAATAAGTACCTCTGCGTTCTCAGGAATTATTCCTGTGAGATTTAATTCCTCATTTTCCCCTGAAAATGAATTGACTGAAAGAGCATAAGTGTTTCTCATTTTTCTCCTGTATACATATAGCTTATCCGAGTCACTGAAGTATTCGGTGAAGTCACCGTAAATGAGCACTTCATTGTTTTTTCTCAATACGATGAGTTTTCTGTAAAAATTAAGTATACTGTCAGGATCTTTTTGTTCGTCTTCTGCATTGATATATGTATAGTTCGGGTTTACCTTCATCCATGGGGTCCCTTCTGAAAATCCTGCATTTAGATACTTATTCCACTGCATGGGTGTCCTTGCATTGTCCCTTGCCTTCAGTGCAATTGCTTCTTCCATATGTTCCCTTGAAAATATTCCCTTTTCCGTGAGGTCTTTCAGTGCATTTATGGATTCAAGGTCCCTTAATTCATCCGGTATTGTGAGACTGATATTTGTCATGCCCAGTTCTTCACCCTGGTATACATATGGTGTTCCTTCCATGGTGTGTATCATATGGGCAAGCATCTTTGCAGATTCTCTGTGGTATTTTTCTGTATCTCCGAATCTTGAGACCATCCTTGGCTGGTCGTGGTTATTAAGATACAGTGAATTCCATGCCCTGCCGTGAAGTTCTGTCTGCCACTTGGAAAGTATTTTTTTGAGTTCTTTAAGCTGAGGCTTTTTAAAATCCCACTTGCCGTTGCCTGAATCCACATCCATATGCTCGAAGGTAAATATCATATTGAGCTCCCTTCCGTCATTTCCTGCGTAAAGAATGGCATATTCAGGTGTGGCTCCCGGACATTCCCCAACTGTCATGAGATTTCTTCCCTTTAATACCCTCTCATTCATTTCCCTTAAGTATTCGTGCACTTTCGGACCATTGAAAAAGTAGTCCTCAGTAATATCATCTTCACTGAAGTGTTTTGAAATAAGGTTTATGACATCCATTCTGAATCCATCACAGCCTTTTTTTATCCAGTATTCCATTATTTCATATACTTCTTTTCTTACTTCTTCATTTCCCCAGTTAAGGTCAGGCTGCTTTTCTGAAAATACATGGAGGTAATATTCACCTCTTTTCTCATCGTATTTCCATGCAGACCCCGAAAAAACTGATTCCCAGTTATTGGGATACCCTCCCGGAACATCTTTATTTCCTTTTTTCCAGATGTAGTAGTCCCGGTATTTTCCTTCTCCGTTCCTTGATTTTATAAACCAGGGGTGTTCATCCGAAGTGTGGTTTACCACAAGATCGATGAGGATTTTTATTCCATTTTCATGGAAAACACGGAAGAGTTCTTCCATATCTTCTTCAGTTCCAAGATCCTGTGCCACCATCCTGTAATTTCTTATGTCATATCCGTTGTCATCGAGGGGTGAATCGAAAAACGGTGAAATCCATACAACATCTGCACCGAGATTTTTAATATAATCTGCTTTTTCCGTAATTCCTCTGATATCCCCTGTCCCGTCTCCGTCAGTATCTTTAAAGCTCCTGGGATATATCTGATATACAACCGCTTCCTTCCACCATTTTTTATCCATCAGTAAATCTCCTTTGGTCTTAATGTATCTTTTTTCAATTATAACAGTTCACCTTTAATTTCTATTATTCATAATTATTATTATCTTAATATTCTGAATAATGCACTTATATTGACACCATGTTTCTTTTTATTATAATTAGTTTAAAGGCAGTGACAGGGAAGAGTACCTGTATTACGAAGCTATCAGCGAACCGGGGGCGGTGAAAGCCCGGCAGCGGACAATGCAGTGAAGAACATCCCTTTAGCCTCCGGCCGAAAGATTTTCGAGTAGATCCGGACGGTACCTCACCGTTACATGAGGGGGAATATGTCAGTATTCCACGAGAGGGCAATTAGCCAATTAGGGTGGTACCGCGGAAGAAATTTTCCGTCCCTGTTTATGAAAATGAACTGGGACGGAAAATTTCTTTTATTTTTTTGTAAATAATATAAAGAGAAACCCTCATGGAGTGAATAAACTTCGGACCTTAAGTGAATAAAATACATTTACAGGGTAAATACCCGGGAGGAAAAAGATATGTACGTATCACAGATGACAGTAAAGGAAACACAGAAGGCAATCAAAAGAGTAAGGATATTATTTGAAGAATCACTGTGCTCAAAACTCAATCTCATGAGGGTTTCAGCTCCCATGTTCGTTGAAACTTCCTCAGGGCTCAACGATTCACTGAACGGTGTTGAAAGACCGGTGTCCTTCGATGCACCGGGTATTGAAACAGGGGAAATTGAAATAGTCCATTCCCTTGCCAAGTGGAAGAGGCAGGCTTTATCTGATTACGGATTCGATTTCGGGGAAGGCCTTTATACCAACATGAATGCAATAAGAAGGGATGAGACACTCGACGAAATTCATTCCATATATGTTGACCAGTGGGATTTTGAAAAAATAATTTCAGACTATGAAAGAAGTGTGGATTATTTAAAGTCCCAGGTGGAACTCATATTTTCTGCAGTGAAGGAAGTGGAGGAAATCCTCTCTGAAGAATATCCTGTACTTAAAAAGTTCCTTCCTGAAAAGATCACTTTCCTGACTTCTGAAGAACTTTTACAGAAATACCCCGGGAAGACCTCAAAGGAAAGAGAAAGAGAGGCTGTAAGGGAATACGGCGCTGTATTTCTCATCGGAATCGGAGGAAAGCTTTCATCAGGTATTCCCCATGACGGCAGAGCACCGGACTACGACGACTGGTCTTTGAACGGAGATCTTCTCTTCTATAACCCAGTCCTTGACGACGTCCTTGAGATATCATCCATGGGGATAAGAGTAAATTCTGAAGTACTGATGAGCCAGCTTAAAGAAAGAAACCAGGAAGAGAGGCTTAAATACCCTTTCCATAAAAATCTTATGGAAGGAAAACTTCCCTTAACCTTCGGAGGAGGAATAGGACAGTCAAGACTCTGTCAGCTTCTCCTTAAAAAATACCACATCGGTGAAGTGCAGTGTTCAATCTGGCCGGACTCCATGAGGGATGACATGAGACAGAAAGGTGTCATATTACTTTAGAAAGGATCTGGAAAGACATAAAAAACAATATATCCCAGATTATTCCAGATATATCCCTGATGTTTTTCCCGTATATCAGGCTGGCATTCATATTACCCCTTTCATATTCCTCTATAATTATTTCCTTTCATAACGTGAGAAATAAGAAAAGAATTATTCTTCAGAAAAATGTATAATAGTATATGGAAAACGTACGTAAAATGGAATAAAATAGAAAACGTCCGTTACAGTGCGAATATTACGGGACATTTATCAATGCCACAGGGGGAAACAGATATGGAAAGACTAACAGGAACTACAGTCAGGGGACTTATTGCACCCATAGTGAGGTCCGGTGAAGATATTGCTGTTATTACTAAGGATGTTGTGGTGAATTTCCTTGAAAAATCAGGGATTGAAGCCGAAGACAGGGACATAGTTGGAATAACTGAATCCATAGTTGCAAGATCCCAGGGCAATTATGCATCATGCAGCGACCTTGCTGACGATGTTAAAAAGAAGATTGAAGGAAGGACTGCTGGTGTTATATTTCCGATCCTTTCAAGAAACAGATTCGCAATCTGTCTTAAAGGAATAGCAAGGGGTCTTGATAAAATCGTCCTCATGCTCTCCTACCCTTCTGATGAAGTGGGAAACCATCTCATATCCTCTGAAAAATTCGATGAATCAGGAGTAAATCCATGGACAGATGTATTGACTGAAGAAAAGTTCACTGAAATCTTCGGTGTTCCCAAACATACATTTACAGGTGTAAACTACCTTGAATACTACAGGGAAATAATTGAAGGGGAAAACTGTGAATGCGAAATAATATTCAGCAACAATCCCCAGAGCATATTGAATTACACTGACGAAGTTATAAACTGCGATATACACACTAGAGTAAGAACCAGAAACATTCTAAAAAATTCTGGCGCAAAGACTGTAATTTCAATGGATGGTCTTCTCAATGAAAAATCAGATTCCCACGGCTACAATGAAGAATACGGAATTCTCGGATCCAATAAATCAACCGAGGAAGAAATCAAACTCTTCCCCAGAAATTCAAAGGAAACAGTTGAAAGGATACAGGAACTTATTAAGGAAGCTACAGGCAAAACCATGGAAGTCATGGTATACGGAGACGGTGCATTCAAGGATCCTGTAGGCATGATATGGGAGCTTGCAGACCCTGTGGTATCACCGGGATATACTAAAGGCCTTGACGGGACACCCAGTGAAGTCAAGATAAAGTACCTTGCAGACAATACATTCAAGGACTTAAAAGGCGACGAATTAAAAAATGCATTAAAAGAACACATTTCACACAAAAGTTCGGATTTAGTTGGTAAAATGGAGTCACAGGGTACGACCCCGAGAAGGCTTACTGATTTGATAGGATCCCTCTGCGACCTGACATCAGGCTCAGGAGACAAGGGAACACCTATAATCTACATCAAGGGTTATTTTGACAACTACAGCAAATAAAAATAAAACCACCCTGAATACTAAGGCGGAGGATTGAAAATGGCACAGAAAAGCCCCCTCTATATACTGGGGGACAGCATATCCATACACTACGGCCCTTACCTTGACAGAATTCTTGGTATGAAGGGAAAATACAGGGGACTATTAAGACTCTATCCTGAAAATACTTCCAATTCCGAAAAGGTAAAAGAACTTCTTTTAAGTGATGTGAGAAAATTTCCCGGAGAAACCATAATCTGGAATTCAGGGCTTCACGATGTCAGAAGAAACAGGGAAGACAGGACCATATATACTTCCATGGAAGACTATATGAAAAACCTTGAAGGAATCCACGATGATCTCGAAAATAAGGGGTTCAGGCAGATTTTCGTAAATACGACCCCTGTATTTGATGATAAACACAATGAAAAGGTCACGGGATGGTTAAGAAAGGACCTCGATGTGAGGTACTACAACGACAGGGCAGCTGAAGTAATGGAAAGACTGGGAGTTCCCCTCATCGACCTTTATAACTTTACTCTTCAGAAAGGTGAAGAATCCCTCTTTGACCATGTCCACTTCACTCCCGAAGTAAGGGCAGAGCAGGCACAGTATATTTCAGAGTGCCTCGACAGAATTGATGCAGCATCTGAACAGGGTAAAGAACAGGGATAAAGTTACGTAATACATAAAGTTACGTAATACCTGTAACTTAATTAAAATACAATAACGGGAAATCGGGCAGGAGAATAGCCATTGGTTATTTTCCTGCCCGATTTCCAATTATTGTCAGGACAGATTATGAAAATAAAACTCCGGATAACTGATCTTGGTGTTAGAATTCAGGGACAGCAGATTTATCATCATCGTGTTTTTGAAAGTAATTTATTTACCAGAATAAGGGATACTGTCGTGAATAATACACATATAACCGCCATTGCCATTCCAACTGAAACACTTCCCTGTTCAAATTCACTCATTATGAAAGTGGAGACAACAAGTGTGTTGGGTGGTGCGATAAGACTTGCTGTAACAACTTCCCTGAAAGAAATGATAAATGTCATCATCCATCCTGCGAGAATGCTTCCTGATAAAAGGGGCAGTGTTATTTTTCTGAATATATAAAAAGGACTTCCCCCTGAAATTCTCCCAGCTTCAAAAAGTCTCATGCCAAGCTGTCTGTCGCGGGCACCGACGTACTGTACCGTATAGGGCAGATAAAGTGTCATGTATGCGAGGACCATAATCCAGATGGTGTTGTATATGGGTATGATTTTATATACTGAATTCCAGAAGAGCATTATTCCTATAATAAGAACAATTCCCGGGAGCATTTCCGGAAGAATACTTATCCCTTCAATGATTTTCCCGAATCGCGATTTACTCCTTTGTACCGCGGCTGCATCTGCGGTACCTGTCACAGCTGCAATGGTGGCAGAAGACAGCGACAGGAATATGCTGTTTGAAAATGCCTGTCTGCCTTTTGGGTTTGCAGTAAAAAGAGCTGTGAAGTTACTGAAGGTGAAATTTCCGGCTCTGATTCCGTATCCCCTGAGCTTTATGAGTGAAGTCACTGTGACGGAAAAATAAGGTATTCCGATGGATACTGCAAGTACGGAAATAATAACTACCCAGGCAGATATACGGCTTATTCCCTTAAGCTTATATACATGGGATCCTGAACCCTTACCGCCGACTGTCTTATAACTCATGCGGAATGAAATATAATTCTGGATAAACCATGCCATAAAACAGATTCCTGTGAGAAGTCCTGAAAGACTTGCTGCTCTTCCAAAATCCACGGGGGCTATCGTTGCACTTCTGTGTATTTCAGTTGCAGTCTTTACAAAAACGAGGAGCGCCCCTACGGCATAGTTACCTGTTATAAGCGGGAGTGTGATTCTTCTCAGAC
>JBDHVQ010000033.1:0-13247 GCA_039809845.1 Clostridiaceae bacterium
CTATTTTTTTCACGGCTTTTATCCTGGCTTTTACGTTTATTCAATTTTTCATCCCGTTTTTATTTCAGCTGACTTTATTAAACTTCACTGAAAAAATCCGCATAGTGCTCGACGCATCCGACGACAGAAGCACCAACGACAGAAGCACCAACGACAGAAGCACCAACGACAGAAGCACTGACGACGGAAGAACCGATCACGGAAGAATTCACTACAGAGGAAGATGGAACAGAAGATGCCACAACCACTGTTTCAGAAGGTACCGGTAATGGAGGAATGGGAGGTAATTCAGGTATTGATACCAGGACTGGAAGGAAGCCTTTACCTGAAACAGGATCACCATTCTCAATGGGAATTATGGTTGCAGGACTGGTAATAATGCTCTTGGGTGGTGAAATTTTAAGAATAAAAAAGAAGAATTAATTACTTAAGCCCCGGCGATGCCGGGGCTCTTTTCTTTTTGTTACCAGTTTTCTTTTGTCATTATAATGTATGCGAATATAAGCGGAATAAGTGCAAAGAGGACTGTCTTTTCCTGGAAGTATTTGACAGCCTGTCCTCCTGCTGCAGCTCCTGTGAAAAAGAGAAAGATAATAAGGGCATACTGGAATGATCTTATCAGGTAATTTCTGTCTTTTGTAATGCAGTATCTGTGAAGGTTATATGCAGAAGACCTCATATTTCCTGTACACATTGTGGATGCGAATGGGTTTTCATTGAACTTTCTGAAGGCTTCTGTCTGCATGGAGGAAATGAACGCGAGGAGGATATTACTGATAAAATTGAATCTTCCCTGAGGTATTGTGGCACTTAAGATTACAAACACCATTTCAATGAGGATTATCCCCTGTCTCCAGTGGAGTCTTTTGAAATGAATACGGTGTCTTAATTCTTCTGTGAGAAATATACCTGCCCCGAATGCAGCTATTGGAAGGATGTATTTAATAAGTTCCCCGTATTTTCCCTGGGAGAGGTTTATCCCGAGAAATATGATATTTCCTGTAACCGCATAGGTAAATACATTACCCCTTGTAAGATAGGTCGTGACATCCAGGAAACCTCCGGCAAGAGCCAGGAGAAGTCCCATTACAAGGCTTTCAGATGACTGTATTTTACGGTTCATTGAAAAACCCCGGTACCGGTATTTCAAGGTCTCTTCCTGAAAGGAGCTGGTCTTTAAGGCGGGTGAAGAAGTCTTTCTGGGTTTTTATTCTCTCCTTCCACATTCTGTCTGCTGTCTTCGTTGCAAAGTCAACTTTTCCGAAAGTTTCAAGTGTTTCAAGATTTTTATCAACTATCTCCATCTTTTTTATAAATGGAACTTCCGAGAAGTTCTGAAGGCAGAGATTTTCATAAATCCTGTATACATCGAATCTGTCTATATTGTCAGCATCCCTTACGATATATGCTGAATCATCGTAGTCTCCGGGAAAATCGGATTTATTGTCGACGTGTATTGCTATGGAAAAGAGGATTTTCTGTGTTTCTTCTTCAGTTACATCCTTGTCCTTCAAGTATTCTCTTACAAGTTCGGCAGATTTTCTTCCGTGATTTTTCCTCTCTTCTTCATTCTTAAAATCGAGGCTGTAGCTTAAATCGTGGAGAATACATGCAAGACCTGCCATTCTGATGTCCATTCCTTCTTCTGCTGCAATTTTCATACCTATATTGGCACACCTTACCGAATGGTCATACCTGTATTCAAGTTCATCGGGCTTTTTCTTGAAATAGGGACTCTTCTTAAGTTCCTCACGGAGATATATAAGTGCATCATCGAGTATTTTCAATTTATTTTCCACCTTTTAACTCCAGAGCTGCATAGTAAAGCCCTTCGTTGAGGAGAAATTCATCGTAGCAGAAATCACCCAGTTCTTCCTTTGTGTAAAGCCTTGAAAGTCCACCCGTTATTATTCTTCTGCATGAAGTTCCCATTTCCTTTTCAATTCTGTCTGAGAGGCCTTTTACAGCATCGAGTGTCCCGTAGATAATTCCGGACTGTATGCTTTCAGTTGTTCCGTTTCCAAGGACCATTTCCGGTTTTTTTATTTCTATCAGGGGAAGGTGGGGAATCATCTGGTTTAAACTCCTTGCCTGAAATTCTATTCCGGGCATTATTATCCCACCGTAAAATTCAAATTTTTCACTGATTACGGATATTTTTGTGGCAGAACCTAAATCTGCAACTATTGAGGTGCCTCCGTATTTTTTATATGCCCCTACACTGGTAGCTATGATATCGGCTCCTAATTCCCTCGGCTGTTTCAGCCTGATTTTAAGGCCTGGAACTGTATCCCTCTGAAGATTATATATGGGGGACTCAGGATATATTCCTGAAAGGACATCCATCACCGCATCCCTTACAGAGGGGACAACACATGAGAGCATCACGGCCTGGGGTTTATGCCCCCCAAGTTTTATGTCTGTATCTTCAAATATATCCTGGTATTTTTCATAGCTCGATTCCTTTAATGTAAGCCTTCTGTCATCTGAAATCTTTTCACCGTCAGTTCCGTAAAGAACTGAAACTATATTGCTGTTGCCTATATCTACTGTCAGTATCATTATTTTATTTTCCTGCCTTTATCCTTTCGTTTTATCCATACAGCAATTATAACACCGGGGGACATCTTTTAAGGATTTTAAGGGAATAACAAAAGACACCCCCAGAGGAGTGCCCTTAAAGTTTTTAGAATATTAGACCTGAAGTTATGGAGTGTGCAGGACATACTGCCTTACACTTTCCGCACTTTATACACTTATACTGGTCTATTACTGCAAGTGACTGTTCCATTTTTATTGCATCCACAGGACAGTTCTTTACGCAGAGTGTACATCCTATACAACCGATGTCACATGCCTTTTTGACATACATTGCAGGCTGTGGATTGGAACATCTGTTGATATATGCCTTTTCGTGCTTTGGAATAAGGTGGATGATCTTCTTTGGACATTCAGCCACGCATGCTCCGCAGGCAGTACATTTTTCAGGGTCAATCCTTGCAACGCCGTCTTTGATTACTATCGCATCGAATTCACAGGATCTTTCACAGTCACCGAATCCTATACAGCCGAACTGACAGCTTCCCGGGCCGCCGTTTACCATCGTTGCATTCCTGCATGTCCTGGTACCCTGGTATTCATACCTTGGCTTTGTGTGTTCTGTTGTACCCTGGCAGTGAACCTGTGCGACCTTTGATTCGAATGTTCCCCCGGCATATCCTAAATACTGGGCAACTTCAGCTGCAGTATCAGGACCTCCGACTGAACACTTTGTAGTGTTTTTTTCTTCCCCTGATGCAAGGGCAGCCGCATATCCTGCACATCCTGAATATCCGCATCCGCCGCAGTTTGCTCCGGGGAGGATATTGGTGATGTCTGTTGTCTTTGCATCCACGGGAACTTCAAACTTTTTGCTTACAAAGGTAATCAGTATACCAAGGGCAAATGCAAGGACAGCCATGAGGAGTACCGGAAGCCCAAGAGTATTCATTGTCATTGTTATCATGCTTTACGTCCTCCTAACGGAACAGGTTCTCAGCTATTCCCTTGAATCCGAAGAAGGATACAGAAACTATAGCTGCAGAAACGAGTATTACCGGAAGTCCCCTTAAGGATTTGGGGATATCGGATTCTTCAAGTCTTCCCCTGACTCCTGCAAAGAGGAACATGGCGAGGAGATATCCCACTCCTATGCCGAAGGAATTCAGCATGGAAGTTCCGAAGTTGTATTTTTCCTTTACATTGATAAGAGCCACACCGAGGATTGCACAGTTGGTGGTTATAAGAGGCAGATAAACCCCCAGGGCATTGTAAAGGGAAGGCATTGCCTTTTTCATTATTGTTTCTATAATCTGCACAAGGGCTGCGATTACAAGGATAAATACCAGTGTCTGAAGGTATTCAAGACCGTATCTTTCGAGGATATAATGGTTAATCGGCTGAGTTAAGGCAGTTGCACCGAGCATAACAAATATAACCGCATAGCTCATGGGGAGGGCAGTCTTTAATTTTGAAGAAACACCCAGGAATGAACATATGGCGAGAAACTGTGCCAGAACTACGTTGTTTACAAATATTGCATTGAATAAAAGTACCATTGAATCTCTCATTTAGTTTACCCCCTGATCCTTGATGACAGGTGGAACAGCAACTGTGTCAGGCTTTAACTGCTTCCTGTACTGACTCATACCGCAGGCACCCTTCATTGAACATCCGCCGCATGCATTGTCGCAGGATGAAGAAGATGGGGCAGCCGCTTCAACTATTGTGGGGTTGGTCTTTGAAAGTGCTATGGCACGGCTCTTTTTCTGTGCATCCATGAATTTTATTATAGCTATCATTCCTGCTATTAATATACCGTAGACAAAGAATCCTCCCGGAGGCATCTTTATTATTGTCATCGGGTGTTTTGAAAGAACAGGAACCTGGGCACCGAAGATTGTTCCGTTTCCGAAGATTTCCCTTATGGCACTCATTGCAAAGAGGGCAAGGGTAAATCCTATTCCCATTCCAAGACCGTCAACTGCTGAAGCCAGTGGCTTGTTCTTTGATGCAAATGCTTCCGCACGTCCAAGGATTATACAGTTTACTGTTATAAGGGGTATGAATATACCGAGGGACTTGTCAAGGGCAGGTACATATGCCTTGATAAGAAGCTGCATTATTGTAACCATACCGGCTATTACGGTTATGAAAACCGGAATTCTTACTTTGTCTGATACTAAGTTTCTTATGAGTGAAATTATGAAGTTTGTCGCAATAAGTACGAATGTTGCTGCTATCCCCATACCTATACCGTTCATTGCAGAAGTTGAGACCGCAAGTATCGGACAGGTACCGAGGAGCAGTATCAGGACGGGGTTGTCCTGAAGAATTCCCCTGGTGAATACTTCACCGAGAGATGCTTCTTTTTTTGCCATTTTTCTCTCCTCCTATTGCACTAAAGCCCTGTAGGCTTTGAGTGCTTTGTTTACTGAACTCATGACTGATGCTGAAGATATTGTAGCTCCAGTAACTGCATCCATTTTCTGCTGGGAATCTGAAGGATCCCTGTAGTTGAAGTTCTTGTCCGCAGGTTTTTCATTGAACTGGTTTGTAAAATCAGGAGATTCCACCTTTTTACCAAGACCCGGAGTTTCTTCATTTGTCATGATGGACATGCCTGAAATTGTACCGTCATTTCTTACCGCGAGCATTAGTGGGAGCATTCCGCCGTAACCCTTGGTTTCAGCTGTAAATACATAACCCTTCATTTCGCCGTCGGCCTTAGCTTCAAATACTGAAGTAAGACCCTTGATGTTTTCGCCTTCAGTAAGTTCTGTAAGTTCTTCTTCAGTAAGTGCTGTAAATTCCGAAGCTTCCGGAAGAAGTGCCCTCATCTGTTCCATTGCAGCATTCTGTTCAGCAAGTGCAATCTTGTCTTTTGTAACGTTATTTGTAAATGCCAGAAGAAGACCTGTGATCACGCATACTATTGTCAGTACGATGGCAGGCATCATCCCTTCTCTTTCCTTAAGCATGTTTTACACCTCCCAGAGGCTTTGTCCTCGTCCATTTTTCAATCTGAGGTGAGAGTATGTTCATTATAAGTATTGAATATGAAACACCCTCGGGTGAAGATCCGTAGAATCTTATAAGTGAAGTGATTATTCCGCATCCGACTCCGAATATGATCTTTCCCGTTACAGTGGTAGGGGAAGTCACATAGTCAGTGGCCATGAATATGGCACCTAAAAGGAGTCCTCCTGCAAGGAGATGGAAGGGTACGTTCTGTCCTGTTATAAGACCTAAAAGTGCAACTGTTCCTATGTATGTAACTGGTATCCATATTGAAATGACACCTCTTATGAGCATATAGATACATCCGATGATAAGGGCAAGTGAACATACTTCACCGATTGTTCCCGCATGCTGTCCGAGGAAGAGTTTCATGACTGTAAGATCACCGCCTCCTGCAGCTATTGCCTGGAGGGGAGTTGCTGATGTTACAAGGTCTGCTGCATTTGCTGCGCCGTTTGCATAGGCCCCTTTTACGGCAAAAGTATTCATTTCTGTACCGAAGGAGAGAAGAAGTATTATTCTCGCTGTAAGTGCAGGGTTTGCAAAGTTGTTGCCAAGGCCACCGAACATCATTTTTACCATGATTATAGCTATCATGGCTCCCACTACCGGAATCCAGTAGGGAGCAGAAGCCGGAAGGTTGAATCCTAAGAGTATACCAGTTACAACTGCGGATAAATCTCCTATGGACTGTTTTTTCTTCATTACCATGTTGGATATCATTTCAAAAACAACGCAAGATACCACTGAAATAAGTGTAAGTATGAGTGCCCTTACCCCGAATATGAAATATGAAGCGATAAGTGCCGGCATAAGTGCTATGACAACATCGAGCATTATATTCTGAGTAGTTCTTGAATCTCTTATATGTGGTGAACTGGATGCGAATAGTTTAGGCTGTTCCATTATTTTACTGCCTCCTTTTTTGACGTTTCCGCTGAAAGGGCGGCAATTCCTGATTTATAGAAGTTCTTGCCTTGTCTTATGTTCTGTACGAGCTGTCTTTTTGCAGGACACACATAGGAGCAGCATCCGCATTCCACGCAGTTCATTACTGCATAGTCATCGAGTCTTTCAAAGTCGTTGTTCCTCGCTGCAAAATCGAGCTTCAGCGGCATAAGTTCCATGGGACATGCGTTAACACATCTTCCGCACCTTATACATGCTGATTCATCAGGAAGGGATCCGTCAGAGAAAGCAAGGATTGCGTTGTTGTTCTTGACTATGGGGGTATTCATTTCAGTAATTGCAATACCCATCATGGGTCCACCCATTAAAAGTTTTCCCGGAGTTCCTGAAAAGCCACCTGATTTTTCGAGGATATCACCGATTGAAGCTCCGATCGGAACCCTGTAGTTACCGGGAGTCTTTATCGCATCCCCGGATAAAGTAATTACTTTATCTACAAGAGGCATTCCTGTCATTATGAATTTCTGAATTGCATTTACTGTTGAAACATTCAGAACCATAACCTTGACATCGTGGGGAAGTCCGCCGGCTGGGACAGTTCGTCCTGAAATAACCTGTATCATGGTTTTTTCAGCACCCTGAGGATATCTTACAGGAACCTGCTTTATTTCAATTTTTCCTTCTGCACCCATCTCCCTTATTACTTCGGAAAGTTTTGCATAGGATTCCTTCTTGTTGTCCTCGATGCCTATTATTGCACGGGGGATTTCCATGAAGTTTACAACATTTAGGATACCTTCTACGATATCCCTTGTTTCTTCAATCATCTGTCTGTCATCGGAAGTTATATAAGGCTCACATTCCATGCAGTTTACAATGAGAAGATCAGGATATTTATCCTGGGGCGGTTTCATCTTAATAAAAGTAGGGAAACCTGCACCGCCAAGACCCACCATACCAGAGGCAAAAACGGCATCGATGAATTCTTCCTTAGTGGTGATTTTTCTCGGCTTTACTGATTCGTGGATAGTTTCATTAAAATCATTCTCAATTTCCACGATATTTGCCATAACACCGGTTCCCATAAGTTCCCATTTTACGGATTTAACCTTACCCGAAAACGGAGCATGGATTGGTACTGCGATTCCGGACGGTTCCCCGATAACCTGTCCCTTCTCGACGTGATCCCCTGCCTTTACAGTGGGCATACACGGAGCACCTATAGCCATGTTCATCGGAACTCTCACTGAACTTATATCTTTTACCGCCGTAATGGGCATTGCGGCTGTTATCTTGTTCTCAGGCGGATGTATTCCACCCTTGAATAACTTTGTTCCAAACAAGTCAGTCCTCCTCCTTAATACACGATATATTTATTTTTGTTACAAAATAAACGACTGGTGTAACTACTGTTAAACCATTACTTTCTTATAATATACCAAATTTACTCATTTGTTAATGAAGTATAAAGAAATTTGAAATGGTTTCCACCTAGGACAGAATCTCTCTTCATGTACCTTGTATACTAGTTTCCAAGCCATCCAACACCTGAAAAGAAAATGGATTTTACACAATTTAATTAATTTTGCCAATAAAATATTGAAACATTCAATAAAAGAGGAAAAACAATCGAATATTATACGAATAAACCACTACGATTCACTACATTCTCAATATTATTAATAAATGTAATCCTCAGGAATACATATTCCGGTCATTGTAGTTATGACCTGTACTATTTTCACACTGGAATCTGTAATACAAAAAGGTTTTCTGTTATGGATTTTAAAAAAATATCTTTTATGTTTAAGTTCTGGTTCACATTCCTTTACAGCTGTTAAAAGAATAAGTGACAGTAAAAGAGCCGGCAGAGGTAGGGGAAGAATCAGTTATCCTTTGCAATTGAAATTATACCGGTACTTAAAAAGTAAGGGATAAATAAGAAAAATACGGAAGGGGTCTAAAACAATGGGAAAAAATAAAATGAAAGCTACAGTGATAGAGAAATACGGACAGGAATTACCTGAAATAAAGGAAGTGGATATTCCTTCTCCAGAGGAAAAGGAAGTTCTAATAAAGATAAAGGCTGTAAGCATCAATCCTATAGATATCAAAACAATGGAAGGAAAGCTTAAAAATACTTCTTTCTTATAATATGTCTCTGATATCAGGAAGTGATGCTTCAGGAATAATTACTGAAACCGGACAGTAGGTCACAAACTTTTGAAATGGTATTTATAAAAACACAAAGCCCCAAGAACTGACTGACTTCATTTATTAGGACTTGTGTTTTATGTGTATCAGTATTCATTTTATTTTTCAGTAATTTTCAGGGTTTATATCTTTGGATTGGATCTGATATAAAGATTACCGGTTTATTATAAAGATTACCCTACCGGTTTTAAGAAAACCCTGCCGGAATAAAGATAACCGTGTGGTATAAAGATATTTATCGTGGAAAAATCTTACTGTATATTTTATTTTTCTGACTAATTCTTCAAGACAGATCTGTCATTTAATCTTGTATCTGATCCTGAGGGAAGAGGTGCCTGTAGAATGCATTCCAGATGAAAAAAAGGATGAACACTGCCGCAGCGGCTGTCGGAATGTAGTAAATGTCAGGAAGGGTCTTCAGTATGGGTTTTTCCTTCATGTAAAAATAATTGCCGTCGGTTAAGGGATTTATGATCAGGATGGAAATGAAGTAAACGAGGAACCACTTGTATGAAGTGAATAAATCCGCCTTTTTTATCTTTATCCGCCGTGTCATCATAATATAGGAGGGGAGAAGGAGTGTAACTGCATGGTTTATGAGAAAACTCAAACCGAAGGGATGGGTTATGGGGTCTATCTTTACAGGGACCATAAAACTCAGCAGTGCGAAAACTGAAAAATGAGTAAATACCCTGAATACATTCTCGTTTCCTGTAATAAGGTAAATTATCCCGAGGAGTGAATTGACCCGGCTTATGTGCAGGGGGAGAGATTCACCCCAAGTAAAACCTTCCACCAGGAAATAGGAACTGTAAAGGAGAATCTGCTGGAGTATACTGACGATGAGTATTACTTTATCTGCAGTTTGTCTGTGTATCTTAAGCTTTTTCCTGGAAATTACCATCAGAAATATAAGAACCAGAAGGATTCCTATATATACCACATGGTTACTGTCAAAGGGTTTTATATATCTTTCCGCATTTTCCATTTAACTGTCCTCTGTCTTTCCAACTTCTTTCCTTAGTGTCAGAACTTTTGAAAACATATAGTTTTCAGTGGTTACAGTAACAGTATCTATTCCTTTTTTCTTAAACTCTTCCATAATTTCTTCTGAAATATAAATATTTTTTCCATCCTTTTTTATCACAGTGTACGAATCTGTATTTTCTGGCTTTCCCTTGAGAACCAATGGTTCCTTTTCTCTCCCGCCTCAGAGGGAATGAAAAAGCAGAAGGACTGTTATATCATTTTCGTTTTCTTCTTCAAGAAGATTCAATGCATCTTTTTCTATATGTATCTTTATATTCATTCTGATGTCCTTCCTCAGTATCTAAAGTTAATAATGCTGAAATTCTGACTGGATTTTAAAAGAATCCGTCTCCGTTATTATATAATGGAAACTGAGGGAATTTAAATGAACAGAATTTTTACAAAAGAAGATATACGGGAAATACTCGAAGGATTCGGGAAGAAAACAGGAGTATCTCCAAAAGATATACCCATAAAGATAAGTTCCAGGATGGAAAAGACATTTGGTGCATTCCAGTTTAAATTAAAAGACGGAAATGTTGAACCTATTGCATTCAAATTTTCACTGAAACTCCTTTCAGGAGATTTTGATGAAGAAACAGTCATCGGTACCGTAGGACATGAATATGTGCATTTTTATGTAAACGTCCGTGACAATGTTAATCATAACCACGACGCGGTTTTCAAAAAGACTGCTGAATCCCTGGGAGTACCTCAGGATACTTACTTTACTGCCCCCTTTGAGAGAAAGGAAAAGGCAGGATATATCATTACATGCAGTGAGTGCGGAAAAGAAACCGCAAGGAGAAGGAGAAAGGATGTGGCTCTTAAAATAAGGAGACACTACCGCTCCGGATGCTGCCATGCAAAGATGGACATAAGAAAGACTGTTTTCTGATGAATAACCGGAAAGTTCCTGCCAAGAAGAAAATACAGGACATATAAGGCTTATAGAGGTTAAAGGCAGAAACAGTAAATACGGAACTATAATCATAAAGTGAACTATAAAAACTGTAAAAAGGAAGGAAGGTTAATATGTTAAAGCTCGATCTTTCAAAGACACTTGGTATGGTAAGTGATGAGGAACTCCAAAACCTTAAACCCATGGCGGAACTTGCATTAAGTAATCTTACAGAGAAAAAGGGTGCCGGAAGTGAATTTACAGGATGGACCAGACTTCCTGAAGATTACGACAAAGAAGAATATGAAAGGATTTTAAAAGCGTCTGAAAAGATAAAATCCAATTCAGATGCACTTGTAGTTATTGGAATCGGAGGTTCATACCTCGGAGCCAAGGCAGCGGTAGAAATGCTGACCCACAGCTTTTTGAATTCAGTAAAACACACCCACAGACCGGGATGTGAGATATATTTTCTCGGGCAGAACATGTCTTCAGATTATCTCCATGATTTTCTCGAAGCCATTGAAGGCAAGGATATTTCAGTCAACGTTATTAGTAAGTCCGGAACGACGACTGAACCTGCAATTGCATTCAGAATCATGAAAAAGTATATGGAAGACAAATACGGCAGGGAAAAAGCCAGGGAAAGAATATTTGCAACCACAGATGAACATAAGGGTGCCCTTAAGACACTGGCTGACGGCGAAGGCTATGAGACTTTTGTCGTACCAGATGACATTGGAGGAAGATATTCTGTCCTTACTGCAGTTGGACTATTGCCCATGGCATGTGCAGGAATTGATATAGATGAAGTTATGGACGGAGCAGGAAAGGCCATGGAAGAATATCTGAACGCAGATTTTTCTTCCAATGACTGCATGAAGTATGCAGCAGCAAGAAATATTCTCACCCGTAAAGGAAAAGACATAGAGATTCTTGTAAGTTATGAACCTTCACTCGTATACTTTGCAGAATGGTGGAAGCAGCTCTACGGTGAATCAGAAGGAAAGGGCGGAAAAGGAATATTCCCGGCATCTGTAAATTTCTCAACAGACCTTCATTCCATGGGACAGTTTATCCAGGACGGAAAGAGAAACCTCTTTGAAACAGTATTGTCAGTAGAAAAAGCAAGAAGAGACTTCAGGATAGAAGAGGACGAAAAAAACCTCGACGGTCTTAATTTCCTCAAAGGAATGACCATGAATGAAATCAACAGAAATGCCATGAAAGGTACACTTATTGCCCATAATGACGGGGGAGTACCCAATATCATCATTGAAACTGACGAGATAAATCCTGAAAACTTTGGAAGACTCGTGTATTTCTTTGAACTTGCCTGTGGAATATCTGCATATATCCTCGGAGTAAACCCATTTGACCAGCCAGGGGTTGAAGATTACAAGAAGAATATGTTCGCACTCCTCGGTAAACCGGGATACGAAGAACTAAGGAAAGAACTCACAGAAAAGCTTAAGTAATTAAAGAAAAACAGCTTAAAAAAGCAGTTTCTTCCAACAGGAACTGCTTTTTTACTGCAGCCGGAAAATCAGTAATAACAGAATATAAAGAAAGGAGAATATCCATGGCATCTTATGATGATGAAGTAAATAAAAGAAATCTTTCTGACATAAGTAAAAAAAGTATACCGGAATTTACCAGTGAATTGTCCCCGAAAGCTTCCCGGGGTGATAAAAAAGAAGTCTTTATTATACACGGCTACAACGCATGGCCGGAAAAACACTGGTTCATGTGGCTGAAGGGAAAACTTGAGGAAGACGGGATAAGATGTGAAGTGCTCAGAATGCCGGATTCTTCAAAACCAGAACTCAGTGACTGGCTCCAGTATATCAGTGAAACCGCAGGAAAGCCTGACAGGGATACTTACTTCGTAGCCCACAGTTTAGGATGTCCTGCCATATTAAGATACCTTCAGGATATCAGTATAAAACCAGATCAGACAGGAGGACTGATTCTCGTGTCTGGGTTTAAAGATCCCATTCCGGATCTTCCCGAACTCGATGAATTCACTTCCTGGGAACTAAAACGGGATGTATTTATTCAGGGAGTAAAAAAACGGTGTGTGATATCAGCGGAAGATGATCCCATTGTTCCTTTTGAATTATCAGAAAAACTGGCATTTGATATTTCAGCGGTTTTGGAAGCATTTCCCTCAGGGGGACATTTTATGGAATCTGAAGGATTTACTGAATTTCCGGAAGTGTATCGTATTTTAAAGATAATGATGGAAGAAAATGAAAATGAGAAAGAATCATTAAAACATCAAAAAACCCAATAACATCAATAAATCCAATAATATCAATAAACCCAATAACATCAGCAAAGAAAAAAATCGTAATAAATTGTAATTAGTCGAAAAAAAGGGAAAGAAAAATTATCATAAAGGGAAAAAATGTCAAACGGATTCCTGATTAAAGAAGAACTGCTGCGAAATTCTGTGGCAATATGAAAAGTATAGTAAAGTTACTTTTCCTGGAATGATTTTCTTACTGAAATCAGGATAGGATTCATGAAATAAACCCCCAGAAAAAATAAAATGAGAAGAAATTAACCGGAAGAAATTAACCGGGAAGAAATTAAGATCTATACTGGTGAATTAAGTCAGTAAACAACCGGA
>JBDHVQ010000034.1:0-13150 GCA_039809845.1 Clostridiaceae bacterium
ATCAGCCCGAGTATGATTATCATGAAAAATGAAAGGAAATAGATAATCATTCCAAGCCCGCCAAGCATTTCAGCTTCTTCAGGTGAATTCTGCAGATGGTTTTTAAGTTCACCTACTGCATTGAAACTGTAGAAAAAAGCCACGGAAAACGTAAGTGTCAGAAAGTATATTGTAAAGTCATTGAAACTTTTCCTTACATTTCTCAGGGCCATTTTAAATGACATCATTGAGATCACCACCTAAGAATGACATCACATCTATGATTCTGTCGAAGAACTCTTTTCTTGTCATGTCTCCCCTTCTTATTTCATCAAAGAGCTTTCCGTCTTTGATAAAAAGGATTCTCCCTGCATAGCTTGCAGAAAATGCATCGTGGGTTACCATGAGGATTGTCGCATTCATTTCCCTGTTAAGATCCCTGAATGTCTCCATAAGTTCCCTCGCTGATTTTGAATCGAGGGCACCTGTAGGTTATCTGCAAGTAGGAGGGAAGGTTCAGTCACAAGTGCCCTTGCGCAGGCAACTCTCTGTTTTTGGCCTCCTGATATTTCATAAGGATATTTTTTCAATATTTCTGTGATACCCAGGGCTTCTGATACATCAAGTATTCTTCTTTCCACTTCATTCACAGGTGCCCGGTTTATGGTAAGGGCAAGGGCAATATTGTCAATGCAGTTCATTGTATCGAGAAGATTGAAATCCTGGAATACAAATCCAAGTTTCTCCCTTCTTATTTTAGTAAGCTGCTTTTCATTCAGTGCTGTTATATCCCTGCCGTTTAAAATTATTTCGCCGCCTGAAACCCTGTCTATGGTTGCAATCATATTTAGAAGAGTTGTTTTACCAGAACCCGATGCTCCCATAATCGCAGTGAACTCCCCTTCACGGATTTCAAGACTTATACCATTAAGTGCCTTTGTTACAATTCCTCTTGTTCCATATTCTTTTTCGACGTTTTTGACTTCCAGTATTTTATTCATTGTCATCACTCCTTTAGTTAAAATAATAAATCCAATGAGAAAATGCCGGAATTCATTATCATTACCTGAACATTACATTTTTGTAAGATTTAAGGATTTATCTTCCGAGAGCTTTCCTGTTGTGGGAAGATACGGGAAATATTATATAAAAATCAGTGGTTTCAGACATACTGAATTCAATGGAAAGTCCAAGTTTCATAAGAAGAGTCTTTACGATATAAAGTCCGTAGCCGGTGGATTTTACCATGGATGAATTTTTCCCTGTAAATCCCCTGTCAAAAATCCTTTCTTCATCTTCCTTTGAAATACCGGTGCCGTTGTCAGATATCAGAAGAATAACTGAATTTCCCCTGGTAAAGGAAGAAAAAGATATTTCAGGATTTTCACCACGGTATTTTACTGCATTTGATATAAGCTGTCCTATAATGAAAGTCATCCACCTGATATCGGTATATACAATATTGTCAAGATTCTTAAGATTCACTTTAAACCCGGACTTTATAAGGCTTTTGGAATTATTTTTAAGAGAAGACTGTACAATATCCTTCAGTGATATCTCAGTGATTCTGTAATCTTTTTCGGTATCGTCCTTTTTGGAAAAGTAGAGCACTTTCTCAGTTTCTTCTTCTATCCTCTTAAGATCTTCTTCTATCGATTTTAATCCCGGAAATTCTTCCATTGAATAAATGGTCATCGCAGCCGATGATAAAGGAGTCTTGACCTCATGGACCCACATGGATAAAAAGTCCCTGTAGGCATCCTTTTCCTCCCTCACTTCCTTAAGAAGCTTTTCGTATTCAGCAACAGCCCCTCTTAAATGTTTAACCGTTTCCCTGCCTTCTGTAAATGAAGGGATTGAAGGATAGTTCCTTAAGAATGAATAGCCGTATTTACCCGAGGTTTCATTTAAGTCTTCATAAAGACCCTTTCTTTTAAAATAATCACCGAGGAGAGGAATAATTTCAAAGATCAGCACAGTAACTGATGCAAGAAGCGCCATGGAGCTTTCCCTGAACACTGATGAAAAGAGAATATACAGGAAAACAGATGATGTTATGCCTGAAATAATGTAAATCTTTTTGTCCCATAAAAAACTTTTAAAATCCATATCATTCCACCATGTAACCAAGACCCCGTTTGGTTTTAATAATATCTTCCCCTGAAAGTTCTTTAAGCTTTTTCCTTACCCTGTTGATATTTACAGTTAGGGTATTGTCGTCTACAAATTCATCCATGGACCATAATTCTTCCATGAGTTCATCCCTTGTGACAATTTTTCCCCCTTTTTTAAAAAGCAGTGAAAGAATTCTTATTTCATTTCTTGTCAGATCCGATTCATTTTCACCTGAATAAATCTTCCCCGCCATGGTGTCAAGGCTGATACCGTTCCTTCTGATAACTCCTCCGGAAATATCTCCCTTTACACCGCTTCTTTTCAATACTGCATTTATCCTGAGAAGAAGAATCTCAGGATTGAAGGGTTTTGATACAAAGTCGTCAGCACCTAAATTCATTCCCAGTATTTCTTCAGTTTCTCCGTTTCTTGAAGTTAAGATTATTACCGGAATTATGCTTTCTTTTCTCAGATTCCTGAGAATTGAAAATCCATCCCTTCCGGGAAGTCCAAGGTCGAGTAAAATAAGGTCAGGAGACTCATTGCGTATATTGCCGAGAACATCAGAAAATTCCTCACTCACAGTTACAGAGAATCCTTCAGTTTCAAGAATATTTTTAAGTTCTTCCCTTATTCTCACATCATCTTCAGCTATAAATATTTTCACTTCATCATCTCCTGTCTCTTTAATAAATAAAAAAAGTTTTTTCTTAGTTTTTATATTCTTTTATTCCATATGATTATACTATTCGGCGACCTGATGATCACGTTCCCTCTTTCTGCATACTGAAATTCTTGTATTTCAAAATTATGATTCTATTTTATCCATCCTGGAATTCTGATTACCTCAATATTATTATTCATTTTTATTTATATCATCCGAATCGAATTTCCAGAAGATTATTGTTGGACTCAATAGTTCAGTTCTATGAATATAAAAAATATGGATAAAGTAAATGCAGTAATTTTATAAACTAAATCATAATAATTAAACTTAGGATTAGACTGAACTGATGCTGACACTGAAACTGAAGATGAAAATGATAACGGAATAAAATGAAATAAAAGACCTGAGAAAGGGGAAGGCTGCCCTTCCCCTCAAATATTGTCTATTGATTTTCCTCTTCATTTTCCCGGTCTTCACTTGCCCTGAATTTATTCATCGACCTTCTGTAGTCTTCGTAGGTGATCCTGGTGTTTGCATTTTTTCTTGGGTTTGCTCCCTTTTCATATCCTGAATAAAGGACCACTATGCTTATAAGAGCCATGAAAAGTTCCAGGGGCAGGAGAAACCTTATATCATCCCTTTCGTTTCCTAGGAAAAATGCAGTGGGTGTGTAAAAGAGGATAAATACGAAGTTTAAAAGATATGAGAGTATCACATATCCTGACCTTCTGAATACTATTATTCCAAGACCTGAAATTATCATGAGTATTCCTGTTGCAAGGGGGATGTATCTTGCAAACCCTAAGAAATATCCGTCAAAATAAAGCACCTTGACATTTTCATTGAATCTTATGAGGGTATCCTGTACGAGGTAGAGTCCTGTCAGAAAATTCAATACTCCTATAAGTATCAAAGTTATTCCTCCTCTGAAGAAGATATGATTCCTTCCGGTTTTTTAACAATTTTCATGTCCTTGATCCTCTTTCCCCTGACTCTTAATACTTCCATGGATATTTCCTCATCGTCGAGATAATCCCCTGCACGGGGTACCCTTCCCAGTTTTTCTATGAAATATCCTCCGATGGTATCGGCATTTTCGTTGTTTAAATCGAGGAACAAGTCGTCGTTCAACTGATCTATGGTAACCAGTGCATCGACAACGTATGTATCAGGCCCTATTCTGTTTATTTCCTTAAAGCTCACATCATGTTCGTCAAAGATATTGCCGACTATTTCTTCAAGGAGGTCTTCTATCGTAACTATCCCTGAAAAACCGCCGTATTCATCGATGAGAACTGCAAAATGGCTGCTTGAATTCTGCATCTCACGGAAGAGGTCATCTATGTGTTTGGTTTCAGGAATAAAAAGAACCTCCCTTAAAATCTTCCTTAAATCAGTTACCTTTCCCTGTGATATGAGTTCCCTGTATAAATCCTTCAGAACGAGTATACCTATTATGTTATCCGGCTCTCCCTCATACACGGGAAGCCTTGAATATCTTCCGTAGGTTATTTCCTTGATTATCTTTTCCGGGTCTTCACTTATGTCTATCATGGAAACATCCGGTCTTGGTGTCATAACTTCCCTTGCAAGTTTATTGTCGAATTTGAAAATCCCGTCGAGCATATCCCTTTCTGTTTGGTTTATGACTCCCTTTTCCTTTCCGACTTCAATCATGGACCTTATTTCTTCAATGGAGATTTCTTCTTCAATGGTCTCAGAATGGATTCCGAACATCTTTCCAAAGAGAACTGTTGAACCTGAAAGCAGCTTTACAAAGGGCCGTGCAATTTTGGAAAGTGTATTAATGGGCTTGGCACCTTTGAGAGCTATGGCTTCGGTATTCTGAAGGGCAGCCCTTTTGGGGATGAGTTCGCCGAAAACCAGGGTGAAATATGAAATTATGAGGGTTATTGCGATAAATGACGCAGTCTGTGCAGTCTGGGGATTTAACCCCAGTCTTTCAAATACAGGACGCAGCCTCTGGGAAAATACCTGGGTCGCCTGTCCTGCAGTAAACATACCGGCAAGTGTGATCCCAACCTGTATGGTGGATAGAAAACTCGATGGTTCTCCCATGAGCTTGATGACGGTTTTGGCCCTCGTGTCACCTTCTTCAGCCAGTGAATTGATCCTGTTCTTGTTGGCCGAGACGACCGCCATTTCTATCATTGAAAAAAAACCGTTTACGGCAATAAGAATTGCTATGACAATAATTTCCAGGGCAATACTACCCGAACCTTCCATAATTTATTTTTCTCCTGTGGTCTTATATACTTCTTGTTCAAAGCCATTTAACAAAGCTTTCCTTCTAATGATAATATCATTTTTTTAAATTTTATTAAATGAAGGGAAAAGGAACAGTGAATGCATAATATTAATCACTGTTCCTGTTAAGGGATATTTTAGTGTTTTTATGATTTTACCATGAAAAAGATATACTCAAGGTCTATTAAATGGTTTTCTCCGCATTCATCCATGCCTTCATTATTCCGTGTTTTGCATGGTCGAAGGTAATTCCTCCCTGAAGGTATGCTATGTATGGAGGCCTTATCGGTGCATCGCAGGAAAGTTCTATGGAAGAACCCTGAATAAAGGAACCTGAAGCCATTATGACCTGGTCATCATAACCGGGCATATCCCAGGGCTCACAGGTTAAAAAGTTGTCCACGGGTGCTCCTTCCTGAATTCCCCTTACAAATGAAATGAGTTTCTTCGGGTCGTTGAATTTAACTGCCTGAATAATATCCGTCCTTCTCTCATTGTATTTTGGTTTTACTTCATACCCTGAAAGTTCCATAAGCCTTGCGCAGAATACTGCCCCTTTGACGGCTTCAATGCTTATGTGCGGTGCAAGGAAGAGCCCCTGATACATGAGCCTTGTAACACCGAAGGTCGACCCGCATTCACCGCCTATTCCGGGAACCGTGAGCCTGTAAGCTGCCTGATCGACAAATTCTTTTTTTCCTGCAACATATCCACCGGTAGGTGCAACTGATCCTCCCGGATTCTTTATAAGAGAACCTGCAATGATATCGCATCCGGCTTCTGTGGCTTCTTCTTTTTCTATGAATTCACCATAACAGTTATCTGCAAATATTATTACATCCTTATCGAGGGATCTTATAAATTCTGCTGTTTCCCTTATTTCATAAATGGTCAGTGATTTTCTCCAGGAATACCCAGTTGATCTCTGGATATGGACCATTTTAACTTTGTTGTCTTTAAAAAATTCTTTTATTTTATCCCTGTCAGGAAGATTGTCCTTAAGTGCACTTTCGTGGTATTTTATGCCAAAATCAATAAGGGACCCGACATTTTTTCCCTTTCCAATTCCGATGACGTTGTGAAGTGTATCATAGGGAGTACCGGTGACGGTCAAAAGTGTTTCACCGGGCCTTAAATTACCGAACAGTACAGCAGTCAGGGCATGGGTTCCGTTGACAAAATGAGGTCTTACAAGGGCACTCTCACAGCCAAAGACCTGTGCCCATACTTCGTCGAGCCTGTCACGGCCTGTATCACCGTATCCATATCCTGTGGTCATGGAAAACATCGCTTCAGAAATTCCCTTGTCCTGGAATGCTTTTAACACCTTAAGCTGATTGTATTCCCTCACCCCGTCATACCATTCAAATTCCTCTTTAAGATCTTCTGTAACCCTCTCAGAAATCTTAAGGGCATCTTCTGTATATCCGTAACTGTTCCTTAAAAATTCTTTTACTGAATCTGTCATTTATCGTCCTTTTTCGATTTAATTTCTCTGATCTGATTTTGATTTCTTTTCTGATCTGTTTTCTGAACTGTTTTCTGAACTGTTTTATTATCTGCCATATAATCTGTTTAATGATCATTGTCACTCATTTATGAACCTGTGATTTTATTCAATGTACTGAGTTCAGAGTTGTTTTTTATTTATATTAAATTTTCAGATGATCAGAAGCTGTAATGCCGTATCCGTATATTTTTAAAAAATCCTTAAGTCCTGTTAGGATTTCTTCTCTTTTGAAATTAAGCCTTTCAAGTGTGTCATCCTGTGCTTCATTTACTCTTTTATAGAACTGAAGACCGGGTATGAGAAGTTCAGGACTTTTATCTTCAGCAAGTTCAAAGAGTCTGTCTTCTCCTGAATTTATATTTCCCTCTATGACACAGTCCATGAGAGCTCTGTAGAATGCTGAAGCTTCGGAGCTCTGCCTTATAAACAGCATGGGGTCGGTATCCTTTGTAAGATCCATGTCGTTCATGAATATATGGGCAGTCATGTCGTCAATAAATGTATCTATATATTCTTTTGTATTTTCCATAATTTAATCCTTTTCGCAATGCGAACGGGGCAGAATGCCCCGTTCTTCTAAAATCAGTCGATATTCTGTGGTCCTATTCCTTCTGCGGTATTGTCTTCTTCCCTCTGGGTATTGAATGGAATCGGCTTCATGGGAGTAACTGTTGTTATGGCATGCTTATAAACCATCATCTGCTTGCCGTCTGAATCTAGTACAACTGTGAAGTTGTCGAATCCCTTCACCACTCCTTTTAACTGAAATCCGTTTACAAGGTGGATTATAACCACCATTTTACCCTTTCTTGCTCCGTTTAAGATAATATCCTGAAGATTACCCGCTGACTTTGACATTTATGCCTCCCCTTAAGCACCCTCATTGTGCTTTTTATTTATATTATTATTATTATTTCAACTGTTACCCTTAATATCTGCTGTAATATATTCTACCACGGATGGGGCTGACATTGTATCCAAACTTAATTCTACGGCTGCACCGTCGTTTTTAAACCAGGTGAGCTGTCTCTTGGCATAGTTTCTCGAATGCTGCCTGATAAGTTCTGCAGCTTCTGAAAGGCCTATTTCTCCCCTGAAATATGGAATCATCTCTTTATAGCCTATTCCCTGCATTGACTGATGGTTTTCGGTAAGACCCATTGAAATAAGTTTTTTCACTTCCCATTCAAGTCCTTTCTCCATCATTATATCGACCCTCTGGTTTATTCTTTCATAGAGTTTCTGCCTATCCATATTGAGATAGTAATAATATACTCTGTATTCATCTGTCAGGCTCTTTTCTTCCCGCTGCATGGATGAAAAGGGAATCCCCAGAGACCTTGTAACTTCAAGTGCCCTTATGACTCTTTTAACGTTGTTCATATGTATATTTGAAGCGGCTTCAGGGTCTTCCTTTTTAAGGATGTTGTGAAGATATTCATTTCCCTTTTCAAGGGAAATTTCTTTTAGTTCTTCCCTTAATTTCGGGTCTCCTGTAAAGCCGCCGTAGGAAATATTCCGTATGACTGCATCTATGTACATACCGGTTCCGCCGGCCATTACAGGAATTTTATCCCTTGAATATATATCTTCAATGACAGCCTTTGCGTCCTCTTTATACCTTACAACATCGTAGTTTTCCAGGGGGTCTGCTATATCGATCATATGGTGGGGTATATTTCTTTTTTCTTCTTCTGTGATTTTTGCAGAACCTATATCCATGTGCCTGTAGATCTGCATGGAATCGGCAGAAACAATTTCCCCGTCTATATTCTGTGCAAGTTTTACTGATATTCCTGTCTTTCCTGAAGCTGTGGGTCCTGCTATGACTATCAGTTTCCTGTCCATACTTTATATCCTCCTGAACATCTTTTCGAGCTCCCCGAGGGTAATTCTGATCATGGTGGGTCTTCCGTGGGGACAGGTGAAGGGTTCATCGAGGTGCCTTAATTCTTCTATGAGAAATGTCATTTCATTCATACCAAGAAAATCATTTGCCCTTACTGATGCCTTACAGGCTGCAGTTGCAATTTTAATGTATTTGACTTCCCTGTCTGTTCCCTTTCCGAGATTTCTTAAGTTATCGAGTATTTCACCTATATATTCCCCTGACTGTACTTTTCCCAGAAAATATGGAACTTCAGTCACCTTGACTGTCCTTCCCCCGAAATCCTCAAGGGTAAATCCTGCATTTTTGATGATTTCTTCATTTTCTTTAAAGACGGTGTAGTCATCCAGTGAAAGTTCCAGAACATCCGGTGCCAGAAGTGGCTGCACTATTATTGAATCACCTGCAATTTCTTTCATGTACCTTTCAAAATTAACCTTCTCATGGGCAGCATGCTGGTCTATGAGATAAAGTACAGACTGTGATTCAGCCAGGATATAAGTCTTCATGAACTGGCCGATAATCCTTGGCCCGGGGAATTTTGCCTCTTTTCTGAGAGGTGAGGTTTCAGTTTCATTATCGGGGAATCCCCCTTCATATCTTTCACCGGAACCGTATCTTATATTCCCCGGAGGTTCACAGTTTTCTCGTTGGGGAACTTTCCCGGAATAATCAGTTGAGTCGGTCACCCTGTCTTTTGATGGAGAACTTAAATCTATCGGTATCTGGGCTTCAGTCTTTCCGGCATGTAAATAACCTGTAGTTTCAGGATCTTTTTCCGAAAGATGAGGGTCTTGTTCTTCCATGTTTTGATCTTGAAGTGTAAAAGAAGTTTCAGGATAACTGATGTTTCCTGCAATACCCCGGTCTTCAGACTTATGACTGCTGTGATATGGGATGCCTTTACTCCTGTCAGTGAGATAGCTGAAATTATTTTCGTCCCCGTTTCCTTTTTTGAAAATTCCCTGTCTTACATCTTCGGCAATTTTACCCGTAAGGCTGTCTTTTATTCCTTCTTCTGAGAAATAACTCTGGGAAACTTCATTTTCTTCCCCTTTCAGGAAGCTGTCTTCAAATGCCAGATTGTTTCTGTAGGTATCCCTCAGGGATTTATGGACTGTATCGAATACGGATTTGAACATCAGGCGGTCGTCGGAAAATTTGACTTCCGCTTTCTGAGGATGTACGTTGACGTCGACGGATTTTGGGTCAATATCGAGGTAAAGTATGAAAAACGGGAATTTGGATACGGTGATGAATGACCTGAATGCCTGTTCAACAGCTGCTGTTAGTGACCTTGATGTTATGTGTCTTCCGTTTATGAATATCGACTGCTGGTTTCTTGAGCCCCTCGAGAGTTCTTCATTTCCGATATAACCGTAAATTGTATACCCATCGTATTCATTCTGGAAAAACCTTACGTTTTCCTGTGTCTTCCTGTTGTAGACCCGCCTTATGACGTCTTCCGCATTGCCGCTTCCGAAAGTTTTAAGCATTTCCTTTCCGTTGGAAATGTAGGTTATTGCAGTTCCCGGGTTTGCCAGGGCCTGTCTTAAGATTGTATCTCCGATAACTGTTCCTTCTCTCTGAGGTGTTTTTAAAAACTTCATTCTGGCAGGAACATTGTAAAAGAGGTTTCTCACTTCGATCTGGGTTCCACGGTCAACGGGGGAATATTTAAGATATTTTTCCTCCCCGCCTTCGATGTATATCTCCATGCCTTCATTTTCATCGCGGTTTATGGATTTTAAAAGTACCTTTGATACTGAGGATACGGAAGCAAGGGCTTCTCCGCGGAAACCCAGAGTGGTAATATTGAATATGTCATCCGTATTTTTTATTTTACTTGTGGCATGGGGCATGAATGCTCTTCTTAAATCATCACTTCTTATACCTTTTCCGTTGTCTGTTATCTTAATAAGGTCCAGACCGCCGTTTTCTGTTTCCACAGTAATTTCGGTAGCACCTGCATCCAGGGAATTTTCCATGAGTTCTTTTACCACCGATGCAGGTTTTTCAACCACTTCTCCTGCGGCAATCCTCGAGAAGGTATCTTTATCAAGAATATTTATTTCAGGCATTTATTTTCCCCCTCTCATTTTCTATTGTTGATCTTATCTTTCAGCCTTATTATTTCATTCAGTGCATCCATGGGTGTCATATTGTCAGTATCGAGGTTTTTTATTTCTTCTTCGATATCAGAAGAAGGTTCTTCTGAAACATTCATGTAGTCCATGAAGGATAACTGTCTTAATTCCTCGCGGATACTGAATTTTTCCCTGGGCTCCTTTTTTTCAAGGGTTTTCAGTATCTCACCTGCTCTTTTTATAACCTCTCCGGGAAGTCCTGCAAGCCGTGCCACTTCTATACCGTAGGATTCATCGGCGCCGCCTTCCACGATTTTTCTTAAGAATATGACTTCCCCCTTAAGTTCTTTTACCGCAACTGAATAGTTTTTTATTCCCTTGATTTCATCTTCAAGTTCAATGAGTTCATGGTAGTGCGTTGCAAAAAGTGTCCTCGCTTTGATACCCTTATCGCCCATTATGTATTCTGTCACAGCCCAGGCAATGGACAGTCCGTCGTAGGTTGAAGTACCCCTTCCTACTTCATCAAGGAGAATAAGGGACTGTCTCGTGGCATTTTTAAGAATATTTGATACTTCGTGCATTTCCACCATGAATGTGGATTTACCTCCTGACAGATCATCAGAAGCTCCGATTCTTGTAAAAATACGGTCGGTTACGGTTATTTCAGCCCTGTCAGCCGGCACGAAGGATCCTAACTGTGCCATGAGGACTATAAGAGCTACCTGACGCATATATGTACTCTTACCTGACATGTTGGGTCCTGTTATTATGAGAAAATTGCTGTCTTCATAATCAAGATGCGTATCGTTTCTTACAAATTCACCCCTCGGAATCATTGTTTCAACAACGGGGTGCCTTCCCCCTTTTATTTCAGTCCTTCCTGAATCTGTAAATGAAGGTCTTATAAAATTAAGTTCAAGAGCCGTTGCGGCAAAACCCACATAGCAGTCGAGATCTGAAATTAAAGAAGCAGTCTTTCTTATTCTTCCCGATTCAACTGAAACCCTCTCCCTGACTTCAGAAAAGAGGCTGTATTCAAGGGCAGAGAGTTTTTCCTCAGCACCGGTTATCTTCTCTTCCATTACTTTAAGATCTTCAGTAATATACCTTTCTGCATTTGCAAGGGTCTGTTTTCTTATGTACCTTCCTTCTGGTATCTTGGAAAAATTAGCCCTTGTAATTTCAATATAGTAACCGAAAACCCTGTTGTATCCTATTTTAAGAGAGGATATTCCGGTTTCCTTCCTCTCCTTTTCTTCGAGGGAAGCGATATAGCTTCTGCCGTTTTTCATAATTTCCCTTAATTCATCGGCTTCAGAAGAACACCCCGGTCTTATTATTCCCCCTTCTTTTAAAGAAACAGGTGCATTTTCATCTATTGAATTTTCAATGAGATCGGCAACATCAGAAAGGGTATCAAGCTCAGTATATGTCCTTTCAAGTTCACCGTAAGTAACTTCCCCCAGGAGTTTTCTGACTTCCGGAATCATGCGGAGGGAATTTTTAAGGGAGAGCAGTTCCCTTGGACTTACACTTCCTGAAGTTATCTTTCCTGCAAGTCTTTCAATATCGTAGACTTTTTTTAAAGCTTCCCTTAGGTTTTCACAGAGTTTGACATTTTTAAAAAGAATGTCCACCGCATCGAGTCTTTTCTCGATTTCAGACTGTTTTATAAGTGGTTTTTCAATCCACCTTCTTAAATTTCTTGCACCCATTGCAGTGGAAGTCCTGTCGATGACATTTATGAGAGTTCCGCGCCTTCCCCTGTCCATGATATTTTCAGTAAGTTCAAGATTTCTCCTGGTTCCTGCATCAAGGACCATGGTATCGGAAACCTCGTAGGATTTTAAAACAGAAAGATCGGGAAGTGAGTTTTTCTGTGTCGCTTTAAGATACGAGACAAGTCCCAGACTGACTTTTTTACCCGTGTAGGGTATATCCCCTTCAACCTCGGTGAATTCGTGGTTTAAAATAAGGTCCTCATCTGAAGGTATGATATTTTCCTTAAGCGTTACGGGAACGCCGGTTTCTTTCCGTAAAAACTGAGATATTTCATCTTCTTTAAAAACAAGGAATTCCCTAGGGGAATACTTTGCAGTTTCTCCCTTCAGCATCTCAGGGTCATAACTGAAAGTAGAAGTATAGAATTCACCCGTTGTTACATCAGTCACAGCGACTGAAACTGCAGAATCTTCCTTCAGCACTGCCATTAAATAACTGTTTTCATCTTCTTTTAAAAAAGTTTCATCATTCTGTGTACCGGGAGTAATGATTCTTACAATCTCTCTTTTAACAATACCCTTAGCCATGGATGGATCTTCCATCTGTTCACAGATGGCTATGCTGTATCCTTTTTCAACCATCCTTCCTATATAGCCTGAAGCTGAATGGTAAGGCACCCCGCACATGGGTGCTTTTTCGGAAAGGCCGCAGTCCCTGCCTGTCAGAACAAGTTCAAGTTCAGAAGCTGCTGTTTCAGCGTCCTCAAAAAACATTTCGTAAAAATCGCCAAGCCTGAAGAATATAATACAGTCCGGATATTCTTCCTTTACGGCAAAATACTGCTGCATCATTGGTGTAAGTGCCATCAATATACCTCTTATAAACTGTTGCCCTGAAAAAACATACATACA
>JBDHVQ010000035.1:0-12993 GCA_039809845.1 Clostridiaceae bacterium
TGCAGAAATAACTTACACCCTTATTCTAGCAGAAACATCTGCCAGAATAAGGGTGTACTCTATTTACCGCTTACATTATTTGTCACACTTAAAAACATCTGTATAAAGGATCATCAGCTTTTCAAAAAATAATAAAAACACTGCTCTCTGAAAAATCTCCATGATACAGTGTTTTATACCTGGCTTATTTCTTCTTTTGTATTGAATTCTCAGTTATTTTTTCCTGAATTCTTCTTCCTTCTTCCTCTGCTTTACTGAAAGGGAGATGATAAGATCTAAAAGTTCAGGGTAATCCATGCCGAGGGCTTTTGCACTCTTTGGTATAAGAGATGTTGCAGTCATTCCCGGGAGTGTGTTTATTTCAAGGACATAGGGTTTTCCGTCTGAAACGAGAAGATCCACCCTTCCATATACGGAACATTTCAGTGCATTGTAAGTTCTGACTGTAAGATCGTTGACTTCCTTCTGAAGATTTTCTTCAAGTTCTGTCACTTCTTCACTTGCACCGCCCTGTGAAGGATCCTGGTATTTTGCAGTGTAGTCAAAGAAACCCTCGGATGCTTTAATAAGAAGTGTGGGCCATGTTTTTCCGTCAACGATAGGAACTGTTATTTCGTCACCTTTGATATACTGCTCCACCATTATTTCGTGGTCCACTGTCAGGGCTTCTTCCACATTCTCAATGAGTTCATCCTTATCATCAGTGATGAATGTCATGACAGAAGATCCGCCTGAATTTGGTTTAACTACCACTTTCCCGTATTTTTCAAGGAAAGGCAGGGCATTTTCCTTAGCTTCTTCAGGGGAAGAGACAGTTATCCAGTCTGCGGTTCTGACCCCTGCCTCCTTTAGGAGTTTTTTAGACAGGTCCTTATCCATTGCCACTGCAGATGATTTGACGTCAGATCCTGAATAGGGAATACCCATGGCATTAAGGATACTCTGGACAACACCGTCTTCTCCGAATTTTCCGTGGAGTGCAAGGAGTGCAAAATCTATATCCTTTGCCTTATGGAATATATCGTCCTTTGAATCGAGAATTATTTTTACAGGTTCATATTTTTCCCTGTCGAGGCTTCTGAACATATTTTCACCGGTCTTTAAGGATATTTCCCTCTCCGTTGAAATGCCTCCCATTATTACTCCTATTTTCATATATACCCCTTTGTCTCTTTTAATGTTATAGAAATCTGTATCTTAAATCTGTATCTTACATTTATATCATAAGATATCTTTTCTTCTTTAAATTTATCTTTTCCCTGTGATGTCTTTCCCGGAATGTCTTCCTATGGTGTCTTTCCCGTGATGTCTTTTAAAGCAATCCTGTGATTACTTTTAAAGTCATTATGTATTCTTTAATTCTTTTGCTATACTTCTTTTGCTTTATGGCGATATGGACGATTGCTTTCAGTTTTCTGTTTTTTCTGAAGACTTATCAGACTTCACTGTTTTCTTACTGTTTCCGGATTCAGATGTTTTCGCTGATTTTGTAAGTGCCTTGTAGTACTTGCAGTAAGGTGTTATGGGACACCTTTCACACTGTGGGTTTCTCGCCGTGCAGCATCTTCTGCCGTGGAAGATGAAAAGGTGGTGGGATTCAATCCAGAGGTCTTTTCTGATGGCTTTCATCAGTGCAAATTCTGTTTTTTCCGCAGTCTTTTCATTGACAATGCCGATTCTGTTGGTTACCCGGAAAACATGGGTGTCCACTGCTATTGCAGGTATTCCGAAGGCTACTGAGAGGACAACATCCGCTGTTTTTCTTCCCACGCCTGGAAGTGATGTAAGATCTTCCATGGTATCGGGGACTTTTCCGCCGAATCTGTCCATTAGTTCCCTCACAAGTTTATAGACATTGGCGGCCTTTGTACTGTAAAGTCCGATGGTCTTTATCATCCCTTCTATTTCTTCCTGGGAAAAGGAAAGCCAGTCCTCGGGATCCGGGTATTTTTCATATAACGGTACCATTACCATATTTACCCTTGCATCTGTCGTCTGGGCTGATAATACTGTACTGAGGAGAAGCTGGAACGGAGTGTGGTGATCGAGTTCACACCTTGCATCGGGATAAAGTTCTTTTAAAAGCCTTAAAATCTCCGCTGTTTTCTTTGTCATACCTTGTCCCTGTAATAACCCCTGTATTCTTCAGGAAGTCCCTTTGCAACAGAACCCATTATCATGGCAAGAGTGCGGTCATCATATTCTGTCTTGTCTTCATCTTTTTTTCTGGCCGGTATTTTAAATGGCTCACCGATCACGACATCGATGGTTCCCTTTTTTATCCTTTCGTTGCCCATGTTTTCTGCCCTGTCAACAGGGAGAACTTTTTCAGTGCCTGAAAGTGAAATCGGAACTATTTCAGCTTTGGTCATCTTCGCTATGAAGAGTATCCCTTTTTTGGCTTCTGCCATCCCGCCGGTCCTCGACCTGGTCCCTTCGGGGAAAATAACTATATTGTGCCCTTCCTTGACTGCATTGATGATTGAACGCATTGAATCAAGATCTGCCGTATTGGGTCTTATATCTATGGTTTTAAAAAAGTTTTTGAATAGATTTGTAAGTTTTTCATGATTTAATTTTATTCCGGCTACAAAATAGGGATCGAATTCCTTTTTGAGGAGCCTGCTGAGTATCACACCGTCGAGGTTCGAAAGATGGTTTGAAATGAAAATACAGGGTCTTTCTGCCTTTTCAAGATTTTCAGAACCCTTTACCTTAACCTTCACATTTTTGAAAAAGAAATTGAAGTCTATATATAATTCCGTGAATACCTTCTGGATTCCCGGCGGCATTTTTGAAACAATATCTATAATTTTCATATTTACTTCCCTTCCGTGACTGATAAATCACCGAAATACATTATACCTTATTATTCTTTTTCTGAAAGCGCTGTGAACTCAATGTATTTTCTTAAATCTTCACCGAGAAAGCCTTCCGCAGGAATTTCATCATCTTTCAGTTCTCCCCTGTCCATTTTGATTATCATGGCATTTCTTTTAAGAACAGCCTTTCCCCTCCAGCCTGCAGATGTTATTTTATACTTTTTTGTGAATTCACTTTCTGTAAGATTTGAAAGTTCTTCAATATCAGGATCTGTCATATAGGAAAACGGCATGAATTCAGTCATTCCATCCGCTGCTTCTTTATTTATGGGACACACTTCCTGGCATGTGTCACAGCCGAAGAGCCGCCCTCTGAATAAAGACATGGAAAAACCATCTATGTTTTTTTCCTGGCTTCGGTATGAAAGACATTTATTTACATATAAATATTTTTCACCGAGTACTTTTCCGGGACATGCTTTTACACATCTCATGCATCCTGTGCACAAGGGATGTAAATCAAAAGATTCAGGAATTACTTCAATACTCCTCAATGGCATATCAGTCAGGATCTCCGAGAGAAATACATAGGAGCCGTATCTTTGCGTATGTATAAGGCCGTTTCTCCCCCGTCTTCCTATTCCTCCCAGCATTGCAAGAGCCCTTTCAGGAAGTTCATTGGAGTCGGTAAATAGTTTTGCCCTGTACCCTGCTTTCTCAATAAGTCTTATGAGAGGTTCTGTAATTTCCTTTACTACCATGTGGTAATCGCGGCCCCTTGTATATACTGAAAATTTTCCTTTAAGTTTTTTCTTTTCTTTCCCTGCTTCTGTTTCTTTGTACTCTTCAGTATCCCTGTCCGGTTTTCTTTCAGTATCTCTTTCTGATTCTTTCTGAGGTTCTCTTAAAAGATATGGGAAAGCCATTGTAATGACATTTCCCATTCCGGGGTATTTATCCTTTAAAGATACTTTTCCGTAAGGTTCCTTTTCAAATGGGGAAACAGAATAAAGAGGTCTTTCTTCATAAAACTCCTTAAACTTTTCAAGCCGGGATAAATCTGTATATCCAGACAGTATACCCTTTTCCCTTAAAAATTCTTCAGTCTTTATTATTACTTTTTCTACCACTTCCGGATCAGACTTAAGTTTTTCATCATCCATTTTTAATATTTCTTTCTTATGTACTTTTCATGTCCTCCATATTTTCTTATGCTTTTTCATTTCGCTTTCTTTCTTTATCTTTATGATATTCAGTAAAACGAAAAATATATGGGGTAAGTGATATAAATTTGTGGGAATCAGTTCTTTTTCCAGAGAGGAGCCAGAAATTCATCCATGACATCATGGATGTTGATTACACCCAGGAGCTTATTGTCATCATCAGTAACAGGAATCATCAGAAGCTCGTATTTTATTGCAAGGTCAACTGCAGTTGCTGCATGTTCATTGACGTGGATATCTTCAACTCTCGGGTTCATTATTTCCTGAAGGGTCCTGTCCCCTGCGTTTTTCAGAAGGTCACTCAAGGAAATATACCCTTTGAGTACTCCCTGGCTGTCTGTAATGAATATGTAGTACATATCCTCTGTGTCGTATTCGTCATTTAAATCCATTATGACTTCCCTTGCTTCATCGACTGTCATGTTTTCTGTAAATGACAGAAAGTCCTTGGCCATCAGTGCCCCTGCATCCTCGTCTTCGTAGGAGAGCAGTTCCTTGACTTCATCTGCATCCTCGATTTCAAGGTTACTCATTATTTTTTCCCTCGTCTCTTCATCGAGTTCATCGAGTATTCCTGCGATTTCATCGTTGGGTATCATTTCGAGGATTTCCTGGGCCTTTTCTTCTGAAAGTCCTGATATTATTTCAGCCTGTACACTGGGTTCTTCTATTTCCTCAAGGGTGTCCGCTGCCAGTTCCTCATCGAGGGATTCAAAGACCTTTGACCTGTAGGAACTTTCCACGGACTCCAGAACTTCAGCAAGGTCAGCGGGGTGAAGTGTTGAAAGTTCCTTATAGGGAACATCGATCTTAAGTTCCTTGCTTCCTGTCTCATGGAGGGACCTTACATCATCCCAGAGAATAAGTGCATCCTGACCTTTTTTTCTTCTTAATCCGTCAAAGAGGTTATATAAAACTCCCCGCCTTCTCGCTATACCGTTCCTGGATTTTGATACGGCAATCACATGGAGTCCGTCATCAAACTGCGCAAGCCTTACGTCGTATACTCTGAAACTCTCTTTTCCGGTGGAATCATATACAGTCCTGTCCAGAAGGTCCTTTCTTATCCTGAAGGAAAAGCTCTGGGGAATAATATCCTTTACTCCCTTGACCTCTATGAATATCTTTCCCTTATTGTCCTCGTAGAATTCAATCTCCCTGAATTCGTGGTTGTAGATATCCCCGTCCTTGTCTACCTTATATCCTATAACCCGGGGATACCCCGACCCCCTTTGGACATACACATCTTTCAGTATGCCGACCGTTTCGTCTGATTCGTCCTTTATAACCCTGTCAAGAATGCTCGAAAGAAATATGACGTTGAGTCTTTCCATTTTTTCTCCTTTTACAAGGAGGCATTCTCACCGAAAGGCCCCCTTAAGATATTTTATTATTTGAGATTAACCGGCTCTCAGGGGCACCGTCCACGACAGTCACTTCCTTTTGGTTTTTATTTTTTCGAGGGGAATAATTTATCATCCTTTCCCCTTTGAATATTTTCTCATGTACATAATGTCATCTCTAAGTCCTGTCATATAATTATAAAATATCACGGGCAGAAATTGAAAGGGGAAAGGCATTAATTAATGGATTTACCTCACGGTCCTTTTGTCCTTTTAATTGAACTTAAAGATAATGAGGGTAATATACATCTATCGAAAAGACGGAGAATTTTTATGAAAAAGAAAAAGCAGATACTTTCAATGCTGTGCTTTTTACTCCTTCTTTTTTCTTCATGCAGGGAAAGACCCATCATAAGGGGAGCTGTTGTAAGGGACGGAGAAAGTTCAGTTGAATCCGCCGTACCCGCTTCTCCGGAACCGGATAAATCTCCCAGTCAAGGCGGAGAACTTCCCGGCACCGGAAAATCCCTCCTGGAAAATCCTGGTATGAAGAAAGAACTTTTGAAGGAAGATATAGAACAGATGAGAAATGCATCCCCAGTCCCTTTTACAATGGAAGGACTCATTTCCAAGGATGAAGGTCCTTTAAGCCTTAAAACCCTGAGATCAGGTTATGGAATCCAATGGGATGATACGGAAAAAATCTTTGAACTGGCAAAACCCTGGTTCGATGAAATGAATATCCCGGAGATGACAGGAGACACCTCAGCTGACAGAAAAACAACTGAAAAAACAGCATCCATGCTCCATTACCTTATCTCCATGAAATACAGATATGCGGAAAATCCACTAGAGGGCGGATATCTCATTTTCAGGGATGACAGGGAAGATCCCCTCACCGGTGAAAAGCTGATGACAGGCGGCACAACAAGGATTGTAATAATAATTGACGCATCCCTTACTAACGGAAAACCCCAGACACCAGAACAGAACCTGTCTTCAGTCATAGCAGCCACGGAAGCACTTTCCTATTCCCTTCCCAAGGACACCGAAGTTGCTTTAAGAGTCACAGGAAACTTAAATTCATCAGTGGATAAAGACAAAAGATCATCGGAAAGCTTAATTCCCCTCTCTCCCCCGGATACTGTCCGTATGGTGTCTGCACTTGCAGGAATCAAAGGAGGAAGTAATGCCTCTGCCATAGGATCCATTAAGGATGCCGCTGAAGAAATCAAAAAATCAGGGGATTCATCAGGGAATTCAATTATCTGTTATGTAACCGACGGGGCTGATGAAGTATCAGGAGACCCTGACGGTGAAATGAAAAAACTTAAAAGTTATCTCGGGAATATCAGGCTCTCAGTTGTGGGATTCAATGTCACAAGGGAAGATGAACTGAAACTCCTAAGTTTTACAACTGGTGCAGGCGGTACCTATGCAGGCGCAAGGGAAGGTTATGAAATATACAGCACCTTAAGTTCAATGCTCCTCAATGTAAATGACAGTGTACAATGGAGAAACCTCGATAAAAAGATGATGTCAGAACTTGAACTTCAGTACGACTCATATAAATACGACATGAAATTCCCATATACATCAGAAAGACTGATGCTCGGAACCCTCATAAGTCTTTTAAGGGAAAAAGGTTATATCGGGGAATCCGCAAAATCGGCACTTTCATCATATTTCCAGGATTACTACAAAACCGCATCAAAACTTGAAGAGGAAATGTTTCTCGATCTCGATCTTAAAAGAGCATATCTCATGGATTCATACACGCCCAGAATGGGAAAGCCTGCCATACTCATAAAAAGAAGGTCAGCGGGCACAAGGCAATAGTAAACCTCATGCACAATTATATGTTTACTTGCAGAAATATGCTGCAGAACAAAAATCATTAATATACGAAATGATATTTACAATGCACCGGAATATGAGTTTCCGGTGCATTATATTTTTTTACATTATTATTTTTATTATTTTCAGTGGACTTATTATGTCTGCAGTTTTTTACTGCCTCACTGCGTCAGTTTTGAAAATACCCTTCACTGCATATCTTGTAAGTACACCGTACCCTAGTGAATTGAGCACAGCAGTAGGTATTACAAGTACCAGGAGAAGATTCATGACAGGAACACTCATTCCGCTTGCCAGTGTGGAAACTATGAGGAATATAAATCCGCTTAAGATGGTGGAAAGAAATGGAAGTATAAGTGATTTAGCACCCTGGGGAAGTTTTTTTCCGATAAGTCCTGAAAGTGCGAAGAAGAATATTCCTGTTACTGGTTTGTCTATGAGATTTCCCGCCTGGCCTCCCGGAAATGTAGTGGTAAGTGCTGAAAGTATTCCGAAAAGAAGAGAACATGTCAGTACTTCCTTAAGGTTTTCACAGTAGAAAATTGAAAAGAAGAACATGACGAGGAGAAAGTCCATCTTCATTCCCCCGAGGAATGGTATACCGGGCATAATCTGGTGGAGCAGGAAGCCAACTGCAAGAAATATGGAAAAGAGTGTTAATTTTTTTGTCTTCATTTTTAAAATCTCCCTTGATTTTATATTTGTTTTATTTTTTCCTTTAAAATTTCCATCCTTGTACTCCACTGTCTTTCAGGTCATCTCCCCACCTCCTTTAAAATAATAAAGACTCCGCCCTTATACAGGACGAAGTCATCGCGTTGCCACCTATACTTATACTGAGTAAAAATCATGAAGAGTCTTCTTACCGCAGTACATCTCAATTCAAGGATACCATCATATCCCATTCCCTGTAACGGGAGACACCCGTCAGACGCTACTCATTTCTTTTCACTCTGATCCTCCCGGGTCCATTCAGTACGGATTAAACACCGGCATCACACCGCCACCGGCTCTCTTAAGATTAATCTTGTGTACATACTACTCCCGATCAAAGGATTTTTCTTATTGATTTATATCTTAAACACTTAATCAGAGTTCTGCAAGTTAAATCTTTGTATATTTTTTTAAAGACCTGCAGAAATCCCGAGGACTGTAAGTCCTCCTTTGATACATGTAACTTCAAGGGGAAGTCCAGGTCCTTTTTCCCCGTCTGTATCAGTGGGAATATCGTCAGTTCCTTCGACCCTTAAATCCTTTGTCCTGTAAAATACGACACTGTCCCCGAGGTTTTCAGCACTTTCTCCCCTTATAATGCCAAGGGCAGGAGGTACCAGTTCCGCTATTGTCCCTGATTTTATTATGATGACATCGAGAAGACCATCATTGGCTTTTGAATCTGTCACAATTTTAAGGGTCCCAGTCGAAATTCCGTTGAATACCATAATAATCAGTATTTCCCCCTCAAAAACATCCGAATCCGTAGTAACCCTTACATGGGAGGGCTTAAGTTCTCTCAGCATCTCAATACTCTTTAGATAATACGCAAGTTTTCCAATGGAGTTTTTAAGATCTGAATCGGTTTTCTGGGAAATGTCAGTAAAAAAGCCTGCCGAGAGTACATTGATAAATGCGGTACCGTTTACTATAGGCAGGTCTACCCTCTGCGGAGGCAGTAAATTTATCTGTCTTACCGCTTCAGAAGGGTTATTGAGAGGCATACCAATGTATCCCGCAAAGTCATTGGCGGTTCCCGTCGGGATTATTCCGAAGGGAATATTCTTACCTGCTCTCAGCATTTCATTGATACATATATTTACAGTTCCGTCCCCTCCTGAAATAATGATATGGTCAATATCATCCATTTCAGAGAATCTGGCTTTAAGATCTGAATTTTCGTCAAGTCTTATGAGGGAAAGCTCAGTTCCATAGGACTGGTATATTTTTATTATTGAGTCAAGGTGCAGTATAATCTTTCCGTCCCCTGAAAAGGGATTGTAGAGAAGTGCTGCTTTTTTCATGGTTTCACCTTATTCCATATTTAGTTAATATCCATTTTAACATGGGTCTTGTGGGGAAACATCTGATAGAATATTATTAAAACGGTGTTCAAGAATTTTTAGCAAATAGGACAGAAAAAGCTGAATCCACACCGGCATCAACCATATTTCTTCCGGTACAGAAGAATGGTAAAAAGTGTGGGATTCAAAAATGCAAAAAAATAAATAATAAAATGAATACTGAAATGAATGCTGAGATGGCTTATAAGATAACTATGACTATAATGAAAGGAATTATTTATTTTGAAAAAATCATACATACCAAATTTTCTGACTTTTTTGAACCTGGCATTTGGGATTGTATCCCTTATTATGACGGCGGAAGGTAAAACGGAAAGAGCTGCTCTTTTCATACTCGGAGCAGGGATTGTAGACCGTTACGACGGGAAAATAGCGAGGATGATGACTGCCGAGTCTTCAATCGGAAAGGAACTCGATTCACTTGCTGACAATGTTTCCTTCGGTGTAGCCCCTGCAGTTTTAATCTATTTCATGTACAGTCTTAGATCCATTGGACCTGCAGGGATATCTGCAGTCATAATATACTGCGTATGTGGGATGTACCGCCTCGCAAGATATAATTCAACCTGCTTTGAAGGTACTTTTACAGGTGTCCCCATAACCATCTGCGGAACATGTCTTGCACTCATGACACTTTTTTTGAAAAACGAAAATCCCTATGGCATATGGGTAATGACTCTCTCCATGATTCTTTTTTCTTATCTTATGGTAAGCAGGTTTACAGTCAGAAAAAGATAACCACCGTGGACTGATATTCACTCCGGTGGTTATCTTTTTCTTCTGTTATTATAAATGAAATATTCGGAAGATTATTTCAATTAGATATAGATATCTGATTCTATAAGTTGCTTCTATTTATAGTCCTTATTGATTCCGTGTATTTCAGCATCGCCGAAGACTCTCTTTTTAAGCCTCTGGGCTGTCGGTGTTGCTGCAATACCGCCTAATCCGGTTTCCCTCAAGGATTCAGACATTGATCTTCCGACATTGTACATGGCATCGACACATTCATCGAAGGGTATCCTTGATTTTACTCCTGCAAGTACCATATCTGCTATTGTAAGTGCATTGACTGCTCCCTGGGCATTTCTGTAAAAACATGGTATTTCCACAAGACCTGCCACGGGGTCACATACTAATCCCAGCATATTCATAAGGATTATAGCTCCGCAGTCAAGGGACATCTGGGGAGTTCCTCCCATGAGATATACTGCAGCTCCTCCGGCCATTGCAGCTGCCGCACCGGTTTCGGCCTGACATCCGCCTTCTGCACCGGATATAGTGGCATTCTGTCCTATAATTATCCCAATAGTCGAAGCAGTAAGCATAGCATCTGCAAGTTCATCATCGGTCTTATCGAAATATTCCCTGAATACCATGAGGACTGCAGGGAGTATTCCGCATGCTCCGGCTGTGGGAGCTGCCACAATCTTACCCATTGCAGCATTTATTTCAGATGAACTCATGGCATAGGCCATGACTTTGTTCATTAGTTCCCCTGTTATGGTAAATCCCTTTGTCGCATATTCATTGAGCCTTGTGGAATCTCCGCCTATAAGTCCTGAAACCGAAAAGATTATTCTTTTCTTACATTCCGTCGCGGAATTTTCCATGACTTTAAGTACATCCTTGACTTCATTCAGTACTTCTTCCCGGGTTCTTCCCGATTCTTCCATTTCATGTCTCAGTGCTATCTCACCGAGCCCTATATTTTCCCTGTTGCATATCTCAAGGAGTTCTTTAACTGTTTTGGGAAACATAATCTATACCTCCGTGACATTAAGGTAATCGGCACTGCTGATTCCCTTTATTGTCCTCAATTTATCCACAACTTCGTCCGGTACGGGATTGTCCACTTCAAATATCATGGTGGCTCCCCTGCCCCTTGAATCCCTGAAAACCTTCATGAAGGCAATATTTATCTTTCTGCCGTAAAGTTCACCGGTAACTTCTGATACAACACCGGGTATATCCGTGTGTTTAATAATAAGTGTCGGGTAGGATCCTGAAAAATCGGTATCGACTCCGTTTAATCTTGAAATATTGATATTTCCGCCTCCGAGGGAAGATCCCATTACGGAATATGTCCTTCCCGATTCTTCAGTGACTTCCATTTCAACTGTGTTGGGATGGACATCACCAAGATCAGTTTCATGGAAACTGAATTTAAGTCCTTCATCGGTTGCTGTCTTTAACGCGTCCCTTATCCCTTCATCGCCTGTCCCGAGGCCCAATATCCCTGCCACAAGTGCCCTGTCGGTTCCGTGCCCCCTGTAGGTCTGGGCAAACGAACCGTGAAGGTTGAATCTTACTTCGCTGATCTTTCCCCTTGAAAGACCCCTTGCCACATTACCCAGTCTCACCGCCCCCGCGGTGTGTGAACTGGAAGGACCTATCATCACAGGCCCCAAAATTTCAAAAAGTGAATATTTTTTCATAATCAGTCGAAAAAGCTTCCTCCTATAAATTCTCTCAGTACGGAATTGGGAGGAACGAATTCATCTCCCATGTCATCTACATATTCAAGCATTTCAGCCAGTCTTCTGGCTTCAGGATAAACAGGACTGTCCTCTCCTATTTCTTTAAGAAGCGGCAGCGCATGTTTTTTAAGTACCGGAATTTCATAAACTATTGTGGAATTGAACATTATATCCGCCTCTTCCTGATAAGGGTATACAAATTCCTTTTCCCCCCGGATAACTCCCTGGAACATTGTAAGGGTTTCTTCTGCGGAATACCCGCGTCTTCTGTGATCCCTCACCATTCTTCTCAATCTTCTGACATCCGTTGTTGAAATCCTGTTTAAAGAATCCATATTAAGCTGTGTAAGTGCACTTACATATATCCTGTATTCAAGATTTCTGTCCATAGAAGACAATACAGCAGGATTAAGTGCATGTATTCCTTCTATAATAAGTATACCGTTATCAGGAATCTGAAGATATTCCCCTTCTTCCCTCATACCGGTATGAAAATTGTACCTGGGCATCCTTACTCTTTCACCCGATATTATCTTTTCCATATCTTCACCGAATTTTATAAGATCCAGTGCCCTTATGGACTCAAAATCATAGCTTCCGTCAGGCAATAAAGGAGTATCACTGCGGTTTAAAAAATAATTGTCCATCTCAACCGGATATGGTTTCAATCCATTGACTGCAAGCTGTACGGCGAGCCTTTTGGAAGAGGTGGTCTTGCCCGAAGATGAAGGTCCTGAAATAAATACAACTTTAACGTCTTTTCTGCCGGCAATCCTGTCGGCTATTTCCACGTATTTTTTTTCGTGGAGGCCTTCGGCCACAGCTATAATTTCCTTGGTGTCTCCGTTTCTTATCCTTTTATTGATTGTCGGAATATCATGAACTCCTATTATAAAATCCCACCTGCCGGTTTCAGTAAAAATATCGTAGAGTTTATCCATGGGTGCAAATTCAGGAAGTTCATATGGATTTTCAAGTGTCGGGTAGAGCATTACAAACCCGCTTTTATATTTCTTAAGGTCAAATATACTGAGAATTCCGGTTCTTCTTCCCATGGGACCGAAAAAATAACCATACACCCCGAGGAGCTTATATACCGCAAATTCGTGATGGCTGCACTGTTCTATAAGTTCTGAAGTATCCTTGTCGCCCTGGGAGATGAAAACTTCACTGGCTTCTTCCTTTTTCAT
>JBDHVQ010000036.1:0-12873 GCA_039809845.1 Clostridiaceae bacterium
TACATTCATATGGGGAAAGAGCAGTAAATCCTGATGTACCATTATTATGTTTCTCTTTCCCGTAGGAAGGTGTGTAATGTCTTTGCCATCAAGCCAGACTTTGCCTTTTTCAGGAAACAGGATCCCTGCAAATATTTTAAGGAGCGTACTTTTTCCGCAGCCTGAAGATCCTAAGACAGTCAGGATTTCACCTTCTGAAACCTCAAGATCAATGTTTCTTAGTACTTCACCTTCCCCATAGGATTTCACAATTCCTTCAGCTTTAAGTATAATTTTTTCATTATTTTCTATGAAATGTACCCCTCCCTGTTGTCATTTCAGTTTCAAATTCCATATATCCCATAAAACCTTATTTAATTCTCTCTTGTTTTTCTCCGTATTCCGTTCATTTATTAATATGCAGTCATATTAAAGATAAGTGAATTCTTCAATTTTCCCCGAATAGAATCTGCCTGTGAGATATTCCGTAATGGAAAGAAAAATCAGTGAAACAGCGGTGAATATAGTTGCGTAAATGGATGCAACCGTTCTGTTTCCTGATACTATATAAGGAAACATCCTTGTCGCCAGTGTTTCAACCGTTCCTCCCCCTACCAAAAGAGTTATGAAGTACTGGCTGAAGGAAACGATGAATACCATGAAAAAAGCAGATGTAATTCCGGGTATCAGGAGAGGAAGTGTTATTTTTAGAAAAGTCCTTATTCTTCCTTCTCCGAGGTTTAATGATATTTCCCTGTAACCTTCGGGAATCAGTGCGTAAACTCCCCTTAATATTCTCACTGAATATGGAAGACAGGGGAAAAGCTGCATAAGGATTACCCCGAAAGTATTATAGGCAAGACCCAACTTTATAAAACTCACCTGTACACCCATTGCTGCAGCCGTAACGGGTATGAATGCGGGTAAAAAAACAAGTATATCGAAAAACTTCTTTCCCCTGAAGTCCATTGTGAGTGCCATTGCAGCAGGAACTGACATGAGAATCGAGATAATGGACACTGCGCAGGAGAGTAACACTGAATATGGGATAATCCTGTAGTCTCCTGAATTTATGAATGCCTTTATCCCATAGAGTGAAAGGTCTCCGGGAAGAATATCGGGAAATCTCCATCTTACTGTAAAGCTCCATAACAAAGTTATGGCGATGGGGAAAAGTATGAGGAGAATAAAAACAATGACTGCAATAAATTCTTTTAGTCCATAAATTTTCCCCTTGCGGTAAATATCAGGGATACCTTTCCTATATGGCCTTTCCTGCATCTTTTTTCCTCCTTTTCCCTGTAAAGGCAATTAATGTATAAGTCATTGCAATTACAATAAAAACCTGGACCATATTGTAGACCATGGCCTCTGATTTGCCTGTCATCAGAGGATTGATGTATTCCCTGTAGGCCCTGACAGGTATGGCCTCGGGAGAAGTGGGACCTAATATCATCGGTACTTCATAGGAAGAAAAGATAAAAGAAAAGAGTATTACTGAAACGGTGATGATTTCTTCCTTTATAAGCGGCAGTGTTATGGTAAAGAATATTCTCATCCGTGATGCTCCAAGATTCTGGGCTGCTGTTTCATATCTTCCGGAAAGTCTTCTCATTACGGCATATACAGTGACCGCTGTATATGGAGCGCTTTTCCATATATAGGCGAGAATTATATTGAATGTCCCCGAATTGATGGTGAAGCTCCGGTACCTTGTAAAAAGATCAGGGGAAACTGAATTTATTATCCTTCCCAAAATTCCGTAATCCGAAAAAATAAGTATTATATAAAGTGCGGCAGTAAGATGAGGAATCACCACGGGAATTTTCAGTAACCATGAAATGAATCTTTTGTGTTTGAGAGAATTTAAAAGTACAGCAGTCAAAACTCCTGATGTTACGGATAAAAAAGTACTGAGAAGAGTGTATTTAAGTGTAAAGATAAGGGAATTTATAAATCCCGGACTTTCAAATACTTCCCTGTAATACTTTAAAGTGATTTCAGTTTTTGAAAGCCCCGGTATATAACCGAGGCTTCCAAAGAATCCTGATACTACTCCTGCAATGATAATAAATAAGATGTATACCGTCACCGGAAGGAGCAGGATATATGGCTTTAATTTAGTTAATCTCATGGTTTATGGAATTCTCTCACTCCAGAGCTTCTCAATTATGAGAAGTACTTCTGCATCGAGTTCAGGTATCCTTTTACTTAAAAGTTCTTCCTGGGTTAAAGCCCCTTCCCCGAGTTCTGTATCATTAAACAGAGCTTTTTCTTCATTGGTCATCTTAGCTGAATCCGTTACAGGAAGATCTCCCCAGACCATGGGATCATATTTTTCCGCCTGGGCTTCAGCACTTATTATTTCGTTTATAAGGGCATAGGAAGCTTCCTTATTGGGAGCATTGAATGCAACTGATACGAAGTGTGTATTTCCGAAGGTTCCATTGTCGAATATGCTTACAAAGCTCTTTTCAGGGAAATGACCTGATGCTTTCTGACTTAGGATATGGAAAGGGTTATAACTTACAGTGAAAGAAACTTCACCGTCGGCGAAGAGGTTGTCAAGCTGATTTACATCTGCAGGATAAGTTTTTCCTTCCTTCCAGAGATAGGGCTCAATATCTTCAAGAAACTTAAATCCAGGCTCTAGTACTTCCTTTAATTTCGCTTCATCCTTACCTGCTTTTTTAATCTTTTCAATTCCGACAACATCCGCGAGGATATTTCTTACAAAAGCAGAGCCGGTAAAATCAGGAGGAGCCGGATAGGTAATTCTCCCCGGGTTTGCCTTTGCAGCTTCCATAAGTCCCTCAGCTGAAGTAATGGGTGCTGTAAGAATCTCACCGTCTTCAATCATAACGACCTGTGCCCTTCCATAGGGAATTTCAAATCCTTCGGTATCTACACCAAAATCCCTTATGTTTTCAGGGTTGTTTTCATCAATGAACCTTTTGAAATTTGGTATTTTTGAAGCTATTTAGCCGGCAAGGAGACCTTCTTTCCTTGCAGTATAAAAATTCTCACCGTTAATCCAGATTACATCTATCTTTCCTTTTTCAAGACCAGCAGTCTTTTCCGACAGGAGCTGGGACAAAATCTGATCTATATCCATTCCCACTCTCTTAAGCTTAATACCGTATTTTTCTTCCATGGCCTTCGCAAGGTATCCGTCTATCCAGGCATTGGTTTTTTCACTTCCATCCCAGCCATAGAAAGTAACTTCAGTACCTCTGACACTTTCAAAGTCAGCCTGTGATGAAACCGCCTGTGAACTGCCCGCAGGTACAGAAGTGGCCCTGGCCGGCACCGATGCGGTTCCAGCTGTATATATCAGAAGTGCTGCCATAAGTGCAGTTTTTTTAAAAAACTTCGTCATTTGTAATTCTCCTCCCATAAAATAGTATTAATTGTTCCATATACCCATTGTAATGGATAGAAAGATTTTTACCGATAATAATTCTTAGTTATCTACCGAATTATTTATAGAAATTATTTATAAATGAAACGCCTGGATATCAGAGACCTACAAAAATCAAAAGAAAAAACCGGGAGATACCCCCGGCATGACTAAAATCATATTTTCTTAAACAGTTTTGTGAATCAGATTTTCAGAATCGGATTTTCTTAGTAAAGTTATTTCTTCAGATGAATGAAAAAGGATCATTCTGTTGTTCAGAATATTTCAAAGGTATTTCTTCACTGACAAGCAGGGGTGTAAGGATTTCTTCCATCACCATTTCAAAGGGTCTTTTTTCAGTAAAAAAGTGTCCCGGATCGATTACTGACAAGTGATTTTCGGGGGCATCTGACATATTATGGTAAGTCATATCCCCCGTCAGAAGTACATCGGCTCCTTTTTCCATGAAAAAGTCTATAAAATCCGAACCTGATCCGTTTACTGCAGCGATTTTTTTTAATTTCCTTCCTGAGTCGTGGAATCTTAAATGACTGCATTCAAGTTTTTCTTTCAGTGTTTTAATAAAATCAGAAAAAACTATTCCGTTTTCAATTTCTGCCATCCTTCCGTAGGGCATTCCATCTTCCGAAAAACCGTACCACTGGGAAAATCCGAGAAGTTCCATGAGTTTATCTGCCATACCGTTTTCCATCTTATCGAGATTGGTATGGGCCGAATATATATTGATTCCATTTTTCACGGCATTCATTATTTTTGTGCCCGTAAGATTTTCATCAGTTACTGATTCAGGTTTTCTAAAAAGTAGGGGATGATGGGCAACGATAAGATTACAGCCCTTTTCCTTCGCTTCCTCAATTACTTTTAAAGTTACATCGAGGGAAACCAGAATACCTTTGACTTCTTCTTCGGGTGAACCCACAGAAAGCCCGGGATTATCCCACACTTCTGCACTTTCAGAAGGTGCCTTTTCTTCAACTGCTGAAATAACGTCCCTGACTTTTAAAGCCATTTAAGTGCCTCCTCATAATGATCCATCTTCCTTAAAAGTTCATTGTGTTTGAGTCTTGAAGAGGCATATGACAAGTCGAGTTTTGACCTTATCTGCGAGTTTTCCTTCATCTTTTCGATGATGTAGTTCCTTAAATTAGAGTTTCTGTTTTTTATAAGCACAGGGCTTATTTCAAAGTCACCCGGTTTATGGGAGAATCCCAGAACATTTTCATCGTATCTTACTTTTAAAAACTCGTAGAATCTGCCATCTTCTTCCCTTACAAGATCTTCCTTTATGATGGAAAAATTCTTGTCATAGATGTACTTTCTTATGACTTCAGGGTTCTGTGCCGGCTGAAGAAGAATAAAATCGAGGCTTTTAACAGTATCCATGGAGACTTTTAACATATCCACCATGAGTTCACCGCCGGTCCCTGCAATGATTACCCCCTGGGCATCCCCTTTTTTAAGTACTTTAAGTCCTGAACCAAGCCTGAATTCAATTCTGTCGTCAAGACCCCTTAATGCTGTATTTACCCTTGCCTTTTCAAGGGGCAGTTGATTGATGTCCGTTGCGATTACTTTTTGTGCAATTCCTTTTTCAATGAGTTCAATCGGGACATACCCGTGATCTGTTCCGATGTCGGCAATACATTTTTCCTTGCTGCACATACTGATTATATTTTCAAGCCGTCTTGTAAGTTTCATTTTTATACCACCCACAATTATTTTTGAGTTTAAAGATACTCTTATTTTAATACCACAGAACAGGTAATTAAAGGGCTCCGAAACTTTAAAAGCCCGGAGCCTGTTGTTTTTCATGTTTTTAATGAACCTGTTCTCACTTATGTGTTGACCTTTCAACTAGCAAAGTGTATCTCCGCCTGTTACCCCGTATACCTGTGCCGTTACATAACTTGCCTCGTCGGATGCGAGGAACACATATACAGGTGCAAGTTCTACGGGCTGCCCCGCTCTTCCCAGAAGTGATTTCTGTCCGAATTCAGGAATCTTTCCATCCGGCTGACCGTCATCGAGCTGGAGAGGTGTCCAGATAGGACCTGGTGCCACAGAGTTTACCCTTATGCCTTTTTCTGCAAAGTATTCGGCAAGGCTCTTAGTAAAATTCCATATTGCAGCCTTGGTACATGCATAGTCCATGAGATGGGCACTTGGCTGGAATGCCTGGATTGAAGAAGTCGTGATGATGGAACTTCCAGGTTCCAGATATTTTTCAGCTTCCTTTACTGATTCAAACATACTTATAATATTGATATCGAAGGTTTCCCGGACCTGCTTCATTGAAAGTTCTGAGAGTTTTTCACAGGAATACTGCTGACCTGCATTGAGAACCAAAATATCCAGCTGTCCGAATTCATCGTATGCCTTTCTGACAACTTCAGCTCCGGCTCCTTCTTCCTTTAAATCTATTGGTATCAGAAGACACTTTACCCCTTCTTTTTCTATATAATCCCTTACTTCAAATGCATCTTTTTCTTCACCGGGGTAATACTGAATAGCAACATTGGACTTTTCTCTTGCAAAGGCAATGGCTGCAGCCCTTCCTATTCCAGAATCCCCTCCGGTTATAAGGGCATTCCTCCCTTTTAATCTTTCATGGCCTATATATCCTTTTTCACCGCAGTCAGGTTCTGGTATCATTTCGTCCTGAAGAGCAGGCTTATCCTGTTCCTGATCAGGAAACTCATCTGATTTATAAAGATATCTCGGGTCTTTCAGCTTTGCTTTCATTTAAAATCTCTCCTTTTACTATCGTATTATTATTTTTTTCTGAAGGCTGATTCTTTTCCATAAACGAATGAATCTTAGAATCGGCAGAGAACATCCTTCATTTCTTTTCATGATTACAGTTTAAGGAAAAAATATTAGCCACATAGAAACAAATTGAATAAGGGATGTCCTCACCGTGGAGATAGTTTAAACCCAGTGTTAATTTATTTTAAATGACATAAAATCAACTTGAAAAAGACATTTCAAAGGAGGAGGAAATGTCCATGATTTTTCATGAACATAAGAACAAGTAACACCTTGAGAGATTAATAAAAAGAAAAAGCTTTTAAAAATCCCGGCAATAAACCGGGAAAAAGTATAGTATCCCTTATCCCGGCCGATATTTTTCATCAAGATTTTTTATCAAGCTTTTTTCCTCAAGAATTTTCATTAAGATTTTTCGTAATTTTTATTTTTTTAAAAAAGGTTTTATGAGAGAAGGAAGATTTTATAAAAAGAACCTGAGTTTATGAACGGAGGAAAGGTCCTCTCTATGAAGGAAGATAGTTTCTGATAAAGTCTTCTTCAAGGTATTTCTTTATCTTTTCAAACTGAGCAGTATTTCTGATTTCTTTATTTTCACTCAGGTACTGGACATATGCCATGGAACACCATGTAATTCCCCTCAGGCAGTTACATCTTATGAGAAAATCAAGGTACTTTCTTTCATCATCTGAAAGAATACTTCCCTTTCTTTTTTCATAGGAACTTAAAAACTTTTCTTTTTCCTCTTCCCTCAGTATGATTTCCGTTCTCCAGAATGTAGTCGTGGGAGCGAGAAAATGGCCTAGGTCCTGCAGGGGATTTCCAAGGAGAGGCTTTTCCCAGTCGATGAGAAATCCCTTTCCGTCATTCCCTATAATGAAATTATGGGAGTTAAGTTCTGTATTTATTATTGATTTTTCAAAGCTCAGAATTTTAAGTTTTTCAGCTTCACTTTTAAGTATTCTGAACCCGCCTTCAATAAGTTCTGTTATCTCCTCTGAAGAATGATGGTTTTTTCTGTATATTCCAAACATCGATTCTGCTTCTTCAAATATTTCCTCATGTGGATTGTGGGATTCAATGAGAATATTATCACGGGGAAAAGGAAGTGAATGTATGTCGGCAAGAATTGAGGCAGCCTCATCCATATCAGTTATATAATCGAGAGGTCTTCCTGCAAGGAATTCTTCCACTATGAATACATGGGGATATATTTTCTTCTCATCATTGAAATAATATGGAAACGGAGTTCTTCCAGATGGATAAAGATTTTTCAGTGCAGAAAATTCATATTCCATCTGATTTTCAAGGTGCATCTGAGATCCGTGGTTAACCCTTAAAAGATAGGGTTTATTACCTATTTTAATTCTGAAATTCCTGTGGTATTCACCGGAAGGTATTTCAGTGGTTTCTTTTCCGGAAAGGAATGCTTTGAATTCCGAAGCACTTATGTTTTCAAAAAACTCTCCGATTTTTAAAATCTCCTGTTCTTTCACTTATCTTTCACCTCTTCCGGTTTTTTATAAATTCCAGGGTGTTTCTGTAGGGATATGAATCCTGTATTATCCCTTTATTTTCTGACAGAATCCTTTCAGTAAATCTTTTTAATTCAATAAAATCATCATCCGTATCTATATCCTTCAGGGTTTGTGTGAACCTAAAGGATAGATTAAGATCTTCGAATCTTTTTACAGTTTCTGAGGCTACTTTATGTGTTGAATATTCCATGTCAAATATTTCTTTATATGGTTTTTTAAGTCCGATGAGCCAATACCCACCATCATCCGTCTTTCCAAGAACTGCGTCATTTTCTTCAAGGACCTCGAATGCATCTTCTATTATTTCATTGGTTATGTATGGAATATCCGTACCGATGAGAATCACACCGTCATATCCAAGGTTTTTAACTTTTTCAATGGAGTTGAACATCCTTTCTCCAAGATCCCTTCCCTTCTGCGGAAACATCCTGTCTGCCGGAACATATTCAAGGGATTTATGAGCTTTTTCATATGGGGTGATGAAAAGGAAAAAATCTGCATTTGAATTAAGACCCAGATTCACCGTGTCACTGAAAAGAGAAGATGTTAAATTATACTTTTCTTCTGCATCAAGACATTTTATCCTGCTCTTTCCTCCCGAACCCGGTAATTTACCGAATACGATTAATGCCCTTTTTCTTTCGTTGCTTTTATTTTCATTCATATTTATTATTTATTTCCACTGATTTTTTTATTGAAATTATCCAGAATTTACGCAAGGTTTAAAATCAGGTTTTTGAATCCCTGATATTCTTTATTATGAATCCCCATACTCCTTTTCTGTACATGGATGAGAGAATATGAGGTGAAATTCCCATTCTGAAGAGGAATCTTAAAAAATACATCCTCAAAGCAGTCATAACTATTCCCTGTTCTTCGAATCTTCTTACAGAAGCTGTAAGTTCAGACCTTAAAATATGGGGATAAATTCCCTTTTTCTTAAGATTCATTGTGTATCCATAATCTTCCATGAGTGGAATTTCAGGAAATGGCCCGTATTTTTCAAGATGTTCACGGGAAAAGAATATTCCCTGATCTCCGAAAACTATTCCGTTCCTGCTCCTTCTGTTCGAGAAGTTTTCTCCCAGTCTGTATATTTTCTTATCCGATTCCATTTTAAGGGTAAAACAACCGTAGAGAATATTGTTTCTAAATGCATTCATTATATTTTCCATAAAATCATTGCCGATCTTCGTATCTGCATGCAGAAAGAGAAAATAACTGCCCTTTGAAAACCTGAGTCCTTCCATGAGCTGCTTACCCCTTCCGGGAGGAGAATCAACTGTCAGAGCTCCATTGATACGTGAAACTTCCTTCGTGTTGTCTCTGGATCCTCCGTCGGAAACAATTATTTCAAGGGAGAAGGGCTCCTCTGTTTCTTCATACCTGTCACCTGAGGAGTAAACTTGAGATTGGTACTTTACTTTATTTCCTTCTGAATTTCTTTCTGAATCTCTTTTTGTATTTATTGCTGAATTTCTTTCTGAATCCCTTTCAAAATCTCTATCTGGATCTTCATCTGAAAACTTTATTGAAGTGCTGATATCAAGGGTTTTGTCCGTTTTTATATTCTGTGAATATAGAAGGTGCTGCCTTTGTATTTCAGGCAGAAGATTTTTAAGGTTCTCTTCTTCATTAAGGGCAGGAATTATTATGGAGAGGATTTTCTTATCGGTCAAAACCTTCTCACCATCCTGTTTATGAGGGATTTTTCTGTATCAGGTTCCTCGGGAGAGCCCAGAAGATATGGAAGGACGTGATTTACACTGACTCCCTGCCTTTTGAACGTTCCGGTACAGGTGGCACAGTAGGTAAATACATCACTGTATTTCCCCATGGATTCTGAGAGTCCTTCCGTAACGTCCTTATCCTTCATGAAGGCTCCTCCTCCTGCGCCGCAACATATGACATCATTTATTATTTCTGGATTTTCTCCTGTGAGGCGGAGAACTTCGCTTAATATTTCATGACTTTTGTAATCCGGGCATGGAAGATACATGGTTTTTATTTCAGTATCTTTGTTAATATGCAGCATTCCGTCTTCAGACTGACTGTCCTTTAATCCGGAAAGTTTATCGTATATCATGACTATACTGAATTCCTTCTGTAATCCCATGGTTCTGAAAAAGTAAAAACAGTTGGGACAGACACATATGATTTCTGATATATTCCTCTTCTTAAGATTCTCTTTAAGTTTATCTGTGTTTTTCCTGGCTTTTTCTGTAAGTCCAACTTCGTAAAGCGGCTTTGAACAGCAGTCCCCCGCTATGAAATACCCGTTGTCCTCTGCAATCTTCTGAAGCCTGTCCGTGGTTTTGGGGAAAAAGGACATGAAGTTGCAGCCTGGGAATATCAGAGAATTTCCCATTTCATTTATTTCATTCTTTGTTCCGACGATTTTTGTACGAAGTATTTTCTTGTTTTCTTTTAATCCTGAAGGTTTTTTCGACCAGCTCCTGAATTTATAATTGTCTTTTTCAAGGACCATAAGTCCATAGCCTTTTTCTTTGAGTTTCTTATCCCCTGTTTCATTCCGCCTCATTTTAAGAGCGATCTTACTGCCGTCAATTCCCACAGGACATGAATAAAAACATTTCCTGCATAAAAAACAGTGGTACTTAAGATCTTCCCTTTCTTCAAATCCTGAAAGGTCAATATTATATTTCCCGAGGAAAGGACAGACTTCGGTACATTTGCCGCAGTGTATGCAATTTTCTGATATTTTCAATTTACCTCTCCTTCATTTTTGTCTGCTGTCAGGAACCGTTTTCTTATGAGTGCCGATATTATTATAACCCCTGCAAAAAGAAGAAGGGAGGAAATGATGTAGTTCCTGCTGTTTTCCCCTCCAGTAAGCCCAGCAGTCAAAAGAGTGAACATTGTTACTCCGGGTATCAGGAAGAGGAAGGTGTAAAGGGAATATTCACCCAGGGATATATCGGTGATTCCATAGGCAAAGTTTTGGATATTATATGGGAATATGGGTAAAAGTCTTGTAATCATAAGGAGTATGAAAAAACTATTACTGTCTTCTGAGAATAGCAGTTTTTTTAAAGTAGCATTCTTATTGAGTAGTGGTTTTACAGAGTCTTTAAGAAAATACCTTCCCACAAGGAATGAAGCTATTGCCCCTAAAGTCACTCCGATAAGGCAGAGAATGGTTCCCCTTAACGGACCAAAAAGATATGCAGCTGCCGCCGCAAATGTAACTCCAGGCAGCGCAAGAAGAACACAGCTTAAAACCGTAATCCCAATATAGAGGGAAGAAGCCATGAAAAAGTTCTCCCCTGTCATCTGTCTTAATCGTATATAGCTCCCTGGATCCGTTATCTTTGAAACAAGGCCAAGTCTTCTGTCCAGAATAATTATGATTATTACGGCGAGAATAAAAAATATGAGTTTTCTTACACTTTCCTTTTTCATAAATCAGGCCTTCATTATATCTTTTTTCTTTCCGCTTCTTATCTGTTTGATGAGGACAATTATCCCTGCGACAGAAAACATCAGTAAAAGAGCAGTTACAAGGATTTTTGATGAACCTGAGAGTTTATCCCCTGCATAGGAATAGATCAGGGTTGCCGGAAGCTGTCCGAGGCCTGTTGCAGTTATAAATCCTGCAGTGCCTATATTGGTAAGTCCTGCAGCATAGCTCACTATGTCAAATGGTACGAATGGAAGGAGTCTTGCAATCAGGATACTCAGTTTCCCATGTTTTTCAAAAAACTCATCGATATTTTTAAGGGCAGTTTCACTTGTAAGTCTTACAACGATATCACGTCCGAGTATTCTCGCTATGAAAAAGCACATTATGGCTCCTGCCATGGCTGAAGTCCAGGACAACATAGCTCCCCTGACCCACCCAAAGAGGGCGGCATTGGTAAATGTAATTAAAAATGCGGGTATCGGGGCAATGAGTGACTGGAGCATCATTAAGAAAAATGAAACTGCCGCCGCATATCCCCCAAAAGACAATATGTATTCTTTAAGTGCTGCAAGATCCCCGCTTCCTAAAAGTCCCGTAACTTTGACTATAAAATCCTTAAAGCCGGGGTTTAGAAAATATATCAGCAGTACTCCGAGAATAACAGCCCCCAGGGCTATCCTGTCACGTCTTTTCTTTCTCCGCTGAGTACTGTCATCTGTTTTAGTAGTATCCTCAGCTTCAGAAGCGCTTTTCACTTTACTGGTGTCTTCCATAATCTTCTCCCTAGTAAAAAAGATAATGACTTAAAAAATCATTATCTTTTTGTGTGTATTATTTTTATGTGGTGCTGTTTATTGTCTGCGTGATTTTAAAGATTACTTAGAACCTTTAATTACTGTGGTTTTACAAGGTCGTAAGTAAATTCCTTTGTTCCTTCGATTACGTTTGTTACATTGTAGCCAGCATCCTTAAGGATCTGTGCAGCTTCAACACTCTTTGTGCCTGTGTTGCAGTAAACGTAGATTTCCTTGTCCTTTGGAAGTTCAGCCATTTTTTCCTTTAACTGATCAAGAGGAATATGGAGTGCTCCGTCGATGATACCTTCCTTTGTGTCCTTGTCAGGTCTGATGTCGAGGATAACGACATCTTTCTTTTCATCAACGATTTTCTTTAAGGCTTCGCCTCTGATATTTGGGAAAGTCACGAGGTCATATGTAAATTCCTTAACTCCCTGTGCGTTGCTTACATCCTTGAATCCATATTCAGTAAGGATCTTTGCAGACTGTGCACTCTGCTTGCCGGAGTTGCAGTAAGTCACAACAGGCTTATCCATGAAATCTGCTATTTCAGAAAGTCTTGCTTCAGTATCTGCTAGGGGAATGTTTATCGCATTCATAACGTGACCCGCATTGTATTCTTCAGGCTTTCTCACGTCTATTATAAGGACTGTATCCTTCTTTTTCTTGTCTTCTATTATTTTCTTTAAGTCTTCGCCTTTCATTTCCTTGACTTCTGCAGGTGCATCAGTTTTTGTCATCACAACTGCAGGCTGTGAAGAAGCGGATGCAGTAACACTCATAAGTCCTGATACAGGTGCAGATGCAATCATAAGGGAAAGTAAAAGAGCTGTTTTTCTTTTATTCATTTCTATTCCTCCATAAATTAAAGTTTAAATATCATTACTGAGTTGTGTTTCTCTTACACGGACAATTATAACAGAATATCCATACCGATTTTCATATGAT
>JBDHVQ010000037.1:0-12708 GCA_039809845.1 Clostridiaceae bacterium
AGATATAAGGAAACACAGAAAATTAAAAATAATCAAAGAAAGGTGATCTGATGCAGGGAATAATCCTGAAAGGTGTCGGCGGAAACTATGAAGTAATGGAGGATAAGACAGGTAAAATCTATACACTCACTCCGAGGGGAAGGTTCAGGAAAGAAAAAATATCGCCACTTCCCGGTGACCATGTCGAATTTACGGGGGATGAAAAGAATATGTCCTTTGAAAAGATTCTTCCGAGAAAAAATGAGCTAGTAAGACCGGCAGCTGCGAATATCACACAGGTATTCCTGGTTTTTGCCATGAAGGATCCCGACATCAACTACGACCTTGTTTATTCCTTTCTTCTCATGCTTGAATTAAAAGATATAAAGCCAGTAATTATATTCAACAAGGCAGATCTTTCAGACAGCATAAAAAAAGAAGAACTTGAAAATATTTTTTCAAACACCGGTTACGACATACATTTTATTTCTGCGAGGAACGAAGAATCAAGGGATGAACTTTTACCGCTCCTTCAGGATGAAGTTACTGTCCTTGCAGGTCCTTCAGGAGCCGGCAAGAGCACCCTTTTAAATACTCTCCTCGGTGAAGAAGTCATGGAAACAGGTGAAGTATCCCAGAAGATAGGACGCGGAAGACACACCACGAGGCATACAAGACTCATTCCCTATATGGGTGGACTTATAGCAGACACTCCCGGATTTTCATCCCTTGAAGGGGAGAAGATGGATCCTCAGGACCTTAAGGATTATTTCCCCGAATTCAGGAAATATGAGGGTGAATGCAGATACAGAGGATGCAGCCATTACAGGGAACCGGACTGTAAAGTAAGGGAAATGGTAGGAAAAACCATCAGCGAATCAAGATACAGTTTTTATACAAGGACATTTGAAAGACTTAAAGAAGAGGAGAAAAGAAAATGGGACTGATAGCACCATCCATATTGTCCGCTGATTTTGCGGATCTGGGAAATGACATAGAACAGCTTGAAAAATACGGGGCGGACTGGATTCACGTAGATGTCATGGACGGATCCTTTGTGCCCAATATATCCATAGGGATTCCTGTAGTCAAGGCTATAAGAAAATATACGCATCTTCCATTTGACGTTCACTTAATGATAGTCAATCCATCCCAGTACTTCAGTGCATTCAAAGAAGCCGGAGCGGATATGATTTCCTTCCACTGGGAAGCTGAAAACCACCAGGACAGGGCTGTGCAGTATTTAAAGGAATTGGGTGTAAAAGCAGGAATAACATTAAATCCTGCAACACCTGTGGAAGTACTTGAAGATATACTCCCTGAACTTGACTATGTACTTATAATGAGTGTAAATCCCGGATTCGGGGGACAGAAATTCATAGGTTATACCAAAGAAAAAATATCAAAACTTAAAAAAATGGCAGAGAGGAAAAACCCAGGTCTTATCATACAGGTCGACGGGGGAGTCGATGAGACCAACATCAGCGAACTTACAGATCTTGGAGCTGACTGTTTTGTTGCAGGTTCTGCGGTATTCAAAAACAGAAAGATAGAAGAAAACATTAAAAGGCTCAAGGAAGAATCAAGGTAAATACCATGGATATACTGATAGTTTCAGGGGGGACACCCCCTCCTGAAAGTCTTCTTAAAGAATATGCCGGGAAATCAGATTATATTATTGCAGCGGATTCGGGAGCGGCGCCGCTTTTAAAATACGGAATAAAGACCGATCTTCTTCTTGGAGATTTTGATTCATTAAAGGAAGAAGACAGACTTAAAATAAGTACTGATGAAGTGAGAATATACAAAAGACAGAAGGATTTTTCCGATACGGAAGCTGCAGTACGTGAAGCGCTTCTTTTAAAACCCGAGAATGTATATATGCTGGGAGCCACAGGAACGAGGATGGATCACTTTCTTACTAATCTTTCACAGCTCGGATTTTTATTAAAAGAGGGAGTACACGGTGAAATAATCGATCCCAATAACAGAATATACATGACTGACAAACCCATCGAAATAAAAAAAGAAGAAGGCTATATATCATTTTCCTCATTTGACGGAAAAGTAAATAATTTCACCATAGAAGGATTCAAATATCACCTCAAAGACCATACTTTGAAGTTCGGAGAATCCCTAACAGTTTCCAATGAATTTTCAGATGACACCCAATACGCAGAAATCTCATTTACTTCAGGAACAGTCATCGTAATCCACTCAAGGGACTGAAGGAGAAAAAGGAAAGAAACATACATAAGCTAAAAGGAAAAAAATAAAGGCGGGACTAAAAAGTCCGGCCTTTATTATATCGCTCTTTCTACTTTTCCTGATCTTAAGCATCTTGTGCATACATACACTCTCTTCGGAGTACCGTTGACAATTGCTCTTACTCTTTTGATATTGGGTGCCCAGGTTCTAAGGTTCTGCCTGTGTGAATGGCTGTAGGAAACTCCTGAAACCACACCCTTATTGCAATATTCGCATCTTCTTGACATTTACAACACCTCCTCGATGAGTGTTTTTATTACAGCAGCTGTAATTATAACATAAGATTTTTGAAATGTTCAAGGGTAAAATCCATGAACTATTTTCAGTAACCTAATTATTATAACAGACAACGCAGGAATTTAAAGGGATTATGTGAAAAAAGTTGATTTTTTCTTTTTCCCTAAATTAAAAATTAAAATCCCATAGAAGCATAGGTTACACCACAGGGCCTCTCAGGACAGATCAATATATAATTTACTGGGTAAGAAACCAGGACCGACTGTGATGACTGAATAATTACTACTGCATACCCACAAATGAATGCCGACAGTTGAATGCTCACAACTGAATACTCATAGCTCAAAAATGTAAAATTACGATTTAATAATTATGATTGTAGGATCAGGACTGAATGGTTCTGACTGAAAAATCATAACTGAATGAGATATGGGTCAAAGGATTTATGAGGGAGGAAAATTAAATGGTATCGGGGATTTTAAGTTTGGGAAAAGGTTCAATTTAATCTTTCAGGTGTAAAATATGAGATTATAATACAGATGTCTTGAATTATGTATTATCAATATTTAATGTTGATAAAAATAACAGGGTATTATAGACTAATAGGGTATATTATTAAGATGAAGAACGTTAAACCTCAGTAAAACTTTTGGCTGTAAGCCATGGGAGCCGGTTTCAGCGGGTTCCGGGAGGAAAGATATGATAGGATACAATTCTGAAATGGGCAAGATAAGTTATTCAGATGATGTTATAGCAAATATAATAGGAATGTCCACCATGGAATGCTACGGTGTGGTGGGAATGGCAGCAAGAAGTGCCTCGGACGGCTTCTGGGAATTAATAAAGGTTGAACACCTCAATAAGGGTGTCAAGGTGAGCCAGAAGAACGGCGAACTGAGTATTGAAGTATTTGTGGTGGTGGAATACGGTACAAAGATATCCGTCATCGCAAACAACATTATTCAGAAAGTCAGATATAACGTTGAAAACTTTACCGGTTTAAAGGTTACGGGTATTACGGTCAACGTTGAAGGCGTGAGGTTCTAGGAGGATATGGCTACGATGAAATACAATGAAATAGACGGTCAGGATTTTTTGGGAATGATGATTACGGCATCAAACCGTCTTGAGGAGAAAAAAGCCTACGTGGATTCACTGAATGTTTTCCCTGTACCCGACGGGGATACCGGCACCAATATGTCCATGACATTCAGGGCGGCAGTGGAAGCCATCAAGGATTCTTCCGATACTTCACTTGAAAAGATATCAAGGGACCTTGCAAAGGGAGCTCTTATGGGTGCAAGGGGAAATTCAGGAGTTATACTCTCACAGATATTAAGGGGAATTGCAAAGGCATTTGAGGGATATGAAAAGGCTGACAGCAAAAGATTTGCCGAGGCTTTGAAGGAAGGTTCCGATTCTGCCTACAGGGCTGTAATGAGACCTACCGAAGGGACAATCCTTACTGTAATAAGGGAAACCGGAGAAAAGGCAGTAACCTACGATGAAGAAAGTGTAGGAGATCTTCTCTCAAAAGTTACCAGTGATGCAAAGGAAACCCTGGACAGAACTCCTGAGATGCTGCCCCAGCTTAAGGAAGCAAAGGTTGTCGATTCCGGAGGCATGGGTCTTCTCATAATACTGAAAGGTATGGAAGAAAACTTAAGAAGCGGAATAAAGCAGAGTCTTAATGAAGGCAATATTGCTGATTCTCAGGGACTTTCTGAGGGGGCTGCAATGGCACCTTCAGACATCAAGTACGGCTACTGTACTGAATTTATCGTGGCAGGTGCCATCGATGACCCTACCTTCCAGCCTTTTTTAGAATCCATGGGTGATTCAATTGTATTTGTGACAATGGATGATGTTACAAAAATCCACCTCCATACTGAAAACCCGGGGGAAGTAATGCAGCAGGCACAAAAGCACGGTGAACTTCTTAAAATAAAGATAGAAAACATGAGGGAACAGAACAGGAAATTAAAAACCCATGAAGAATCTGAATTTGTAGAGGAAAACCTCAGTGCCCATAATAATGCTGACGAACCTGGTGAAAAGAAGAAATACGGCTTTATCGCAGTTTCTTCAGGAGAAGGCATAAAGGAAATATTCCTTGACCTTGGATGTGACTATGTAATAGAAGGCGGGCAGACCATGAACCCCTCGACCCAGGATATAATGAATGCAGTTGAAAGAGTAAATGCAGAAAATATCTTCATTTTCCCCAACAACAAGAATATAATAATGAGTGCAAATCAGGTACTTGAACTCACCGACAGGGCTGTCCATGTGGTACCCACAAAGACAATCCCCCAGGGAATTACCTGCCTTGCCTCCTTTAATCCTGACGAATCCCCTGAAGAAAACTCTGAAGTTATGGCAGAAGCAATAAAATCAGTAAAATCAGGATCCATAACATTTGCCGTAAGGGATACAGAAATCGACGGGAAGCAAATAAAGGCGGGGGATTATCTCGGACTTCTTGAAACGAAGATAAAATTTGTTGAAAGAGACCTTTATTCTTTAGCTGAAAAGCTCCTCGGTGAAATGGCAGATGAGGATTCTTCTGTTATTTCCATATACAGCGGCAAGGATGTCAATAAGGAATATGCAGAAAAATTTGCAGAAAAGATGGAAGAAAATTACAGCGACCACGATATTATAGCCCTCGATGGAGGCCAGCCGATATATTACATGATTCTCTCTGTTGAATAAAAAGATTCCTGAGAGAAGAGATATACCTTACCATTATCAAAAAAATAAACAGCCGGCGGGAAGCACAGAACATGATGCTTCCCTTCGTTCTTTTGATGAAAAGAAAATAAAAAGTAAGATGATTTGTTACCTGCATGATTCCGGGTGGGTTGAAAAAGCCACGCAGAGGGTATAATAAGGGAGAAAGACCTGAAAAGGAGGGGATGTAATGAATTTAAATGACGATGTCGGGGTATTGAAGGGAGTCGGTGAAAAGACGAGGGAAGCACTGAGAAGATCCGGGATTTTCACACTTATGGATCTTATTTTGTATTTTCCGAGGACCCACGAAATGGTTTCCGAAGGAAGTGCCATGGATTTTACCGGCAATGAAAAATTCCTTATAAAGGCAATTTTTAAAAACGCATCCTCTCCTGTCCGTACAAGAACCGGTAAAATCATGAATACCCTTAATTTCACCTCATCTGAGGGTGACATAAGTGCTTTGTATTTCAATATGCCCTATATCGGAAAGACTTTCAGGACCGGTGAATCCTATAACCTTTACGGAAAATTTGCAGTAAAGGGCAGAAAACTTTCCGTTACCAATCCAAAAGTCCTAAAAGAGGATGTCCTTAAGGGAGAGGATGATGAAGGGAATACATTCCTTGCAAGGTATTCAGTAAAAGACGGCATTTCTGATACTATGTTCAGAAAACTTATAAACCAGGTCCTTGAAAATGTGAGCATAAGGGAAAATCTTCACAGTGATTTGACAGAGGATTTAAAGCTCCTGTCCCTTGATGAGGCTTTGAATGCAATCCATAATCCCCAGGGGGAAACATTTGACGATGCACTTAGAAGACTTAAATTCCAGGAGCTTTTCAGCTACAGCTTAAAGCTTTTATCCGCAAGGGAAATGAGAATGAAGAATCTTAAAGGATTATCCTTTAAGATGAGTCCGAGACTCCTTGAATTCAAAAATTCACTTCCCTTTGAACTGACCGGTGCACAGTCACTGTGTATCAGGGAAATACTCCTCGACCAGAAGAAGGAAATGCCGATGAACAGGCTTTTACAGGGTGATGTGGGTTCAGGAAAGACAGCAGTTGCGATAACTTCACTCTTTAATATACTCGAAAACGGATACCAGGCTATTTTAATGGTTCCAACAGAAATTCTCGCAGAACAGCACTTTGAAGATGCCGTGAAACTCCTCTCACCCTTTGGATACGAGCCTTTTCTCTTAACCGGCAGTACAAAGAAAAAAGAGAGGGATAAAATCATAGATCTTGCTGCAAAGGGAGAGCCGATTCTCGTAATAGGTACCCATGCACTTCTTCAGGATGACGTTGTTTTTAAAAAGCTCGGAATGGCTGTTACTGATGAACAGCACAGGTTCGGGGTTGCACAGAGGATGAAGCTGACTTCAAGGACAGAGAGCTGTGAAGTCCTCGTGATGAGCGCAACACCGATACCGAGGACCCTTGCCATGCACCTTTATTCAGATCTTGATCTTTCTGTGATAAACGAACTGCCGCCGGGGAGAAAACCTGTAAAGACCAGGACATTTTCAAAAGCGGAGAGAAAAAATGCATATCTTCTGGCACTTGAAGAAGTCAATAAGGGAAGACAGGTATATATTGTATGTCCCCTGATAGAAGAAAATGAAGACCTTAAACTTACTTCGACAGGGAAGTTATACGAAGAATTAAAATCGGGGATTTTTCGGGATAAAAACATAGCCATGATACACGGCAGGATGAAAGCGAAGGAAAAAAATGAAGTCATGGAGCAGTTTAAAAAGGGAACAACTGAAATACTCATTTCGACAACCGTCATAGAAGTCGGTGTCAATGTGCCCAATGCAACTGTAATGATAGTTGAAAACAGCGAAAGGTTCGGATTGTCCCAGCTTCATCAGTTAAGGGGGAGAGTCGGCAGGGGAGAATATGAAAGCAGCTGCTTTTTACTGAGAGGCTCTGAATCCTCTGAAGTCAGAAAAAGACTAAATATAATGACATCCACAAATGATGGGTTTAAGGTTGCAGAAGAGGATCTTAAGATGAGGGGAACAGGATCCTTATTCGGATTAAATCAGAGCGGTGATTCGGGACTTAGAATTGCGGATTTTATAAATGACTACGGAATATTCCTCGATGCATCGAGGTGGGCAGGGATAGTCTTTAACGATACAACGGGAAAATATTCATCCATGAAGGATGAAATACTCAAAAAGCTTGAAGAGAGCATGAAGTATTTCTGCCTAAACTGATTAAAGAAAGCAATGGATAGAAGTAAAATCTTAACCCGATAATGAAAAAATAAAATACAGGAGAAAAAATGAGAATAATAGCAGGAACGAGAAAGGGACAGAAGCTGCTGTCCCCGTTAAATGGCATGAGGGAGACAAAAGTCGGTGATCCGACTGCAACAAGGCCCACACTCGACAGAGTTAAGGAAGCAATGTTTTCTATAATACAGCATAAAATACATGATGCCGATGTGCTCGATATATTTGCAGGTACTGGATCCCTTGGTCTTGAAGCTGTGTCGAGGGGTGCAAAGAGTGCTGTTTTTTCAGATAATTATAAGGAAACATACGATTTGCTTGTTGAAAATATAGATAATCTAAGGTTTAATAAAGAGTGTAGAAGTATTTTTGCTGATTACAGGGAAGTTCTTAAAAAAATGTCCCGTGAAAAACTCTCCTTTGACATCATTTTCATCGACCCGCCTTATCTTAACGGAATGATTCAGCCTGTAATTGAGGAGGCTGAAAAAGAAGGACTTCTGAAAGAAGACGGAGTAATAGTCACAAAGGTGGATTCTTCCGAAGAAATATCTGAAGGTTTTGGATCCATTGTTAAAGTCATGGAGAGAAAATACGGCAACACAACCCTTGCATTTTACCAGCACGAGGAGAAATAATGGCAGGAACTGCAGTATATCCGGGGTCATTTGATCCCATAACATACGGGCATCTCGATATCATCGAAAGGGCAGCGTCCATATTCGACAAGATAATAGTTGCCGTACTTATAAATACAGAAAAGAAGGGTTTTTTCGATATCGGCGAAAGGCTTGAAATGATCAAGGAAGTTACTGACCATTTACCCAATGTGGAAGTCCGTGCTTTTTCAGGCCTCCTGGTCAATTTCTTGAAAGAAACCGAAGCGAGGGTTATAATTAAGGGGCTGAGAGTCGTTTCAGACTTTGATTACGAACTTCAGATGGCCAATGCCAACAGGGCAATGGAACCCTCAATAGAAACACTTATCATGATGACAAGTCCCAAATACTCATTTCTTTCCTCGACACTTATAAAACAGATAATGCATTTTGGCGGGGACTTATCAGGATTTGTCCCGGAGGAAATAATAAGCAGGCTGAAAAAGAATTATTACAAATAAGAGAAATCAGGCAGGTAAAGTATGGATAACGAAAAAAAGGATGTAGCCAGGAACAAAATAGAGGTCATGCGTCTTATAGAATTCCTGCAGGACGAAATTGATGCCGCCGGAAAAGTACCTTTTTCCAATAAAGTTATGGTGGATCAGAAAATGATAACCCAGCTCATAGACGACATTTCGGAGCATCTGCCTGAGGATTTTTCAACGGCTCAGTACGTTATTTCAGAAAAAGACAGGATTCTCGACGAGGCAAATTCTGAATACAATAAAATCAAGCAGGAAGCCCAGGATATTATGAGAACCCAGGTAAATGAACATGCCATCGTAAGGGAAGCTGAACAGAGGGCAAGGGAAATAATATCAAAGGCTCAGAATGAATCAAAGAATATGAGACTTGCTGCGAGGGAATATGCAGACGGCCTTTTATCAGACCTTGAAAGTGAACTTTCAAGAAAGTCCCAGGAATCCATGATGAATTTTAAAAAGAACATGGAAGACTTTGTGACGGGCTTTTCAGATTCAGTGAGAAGCACTTCAGAAACCGTAAGGAACAATATTGAAGAATTAAGAGACATGGAAAAATAAAACAATGAAGCCCTCCGGGGCTTTTTATTATGCCCTGAATCAAGGAAATAGTTACCCTGAGGAATATTGTAAAATAATATATTTTAAATTAATAATCCAAAAAGGATATCATCCGCCCTGCATTCTGATATAATCATTGCATCTTCACATCTTTTTTTAAGAGAATAAGGAAGATGAAGAAGATATTATCAGGTAAAGGAATGAGAAAATGAAATACAGACAGAGACCGCTTTACATAAGGCTTATACTTCTGATGACCGGCCTCAGCCTATTTGCACTCGCTGTGGTACTTACGGTCAATGCATCCCTTGGACTTTCACCATGGGACATCTTTCATCAGGGACTTGCTTCAAAACTCAACATAACCATCGGACAGGCATCCATAGGAGTAGGACTTATCATAATACTCATTAATTTCATCTTCCGTGAGAAGATAGGAATCGGCACGGTATTAAATACATTCTACATTGGGTTTTTAATGGACAGGATATTCCAGTCGGGAGTGATACCTGTAGCCCATGATCTGCCGACAGGTCTTCTCATGCTGTTTCTGGGGCTTACAATTGTCGGCATAGCTTCCTATTTTTACCTTTCAGCAGGTCTTGGTGCAGGTCCAAGGGATGGTCTCATGGTTATTCTGACCAAGAAGACTGGTATAAATGTTGCATATGTGAGAAACATGATAGAAATAACTGCTACCATTTTCGGGTTTTTCCTCGGAGGGACTTTGGGGATAGGTACAGTTATAAGTGCACTCACAGTCGGATTTTTTATAAGGTTTTTCTTTAAAGTGTTCCATTTTGACATAAATGAACTCGAGCACGATTACCTCGATGCAGAAGGAATAAGGAATATTTTTGGAAAAAATACGGAAGTCATATACGAAGAAAAGGAAGTGGGGGAATAATCCCTGCTTCCTTTTTTAAGTTTCTCAAGTATATGATATTTTATATTTCCTGATTTATATTTCCTGATTTATATTCCCTGGAAAATTTATTTCCATGTGAATATTATATTCATCAGTTCGTTATAATCACTGGTCATTCCCTTATGATCACTGGATTTTTTGTATAATCCCATGAAGAACTGTAATGGGGGTTAATAAGGGAATAAAGAGATGATGCTCTTCTGTCATAGGAAGAAAGAGAATCGCTGTTTCCCTTTGATGTATCTCTGAGGTCAATTTCCCTTGTTTTTCTGGTCTTACCAAGGTACTCCATTCCCCTGGAGTTCATTGCAAGGATTCTCAGAGATTCCGGTGTTCTTTTCCTGTCTCCGGCGTAATCGGTGAGATCATAATGTAATGCTGTATGAAGGAGGAGCCGTTTTATCCTTGAGTTGGTGAATCTTCTGGTGTTTAGTTTTCTCACTGCTTCTTCATAGTCATGGGTCTTTAATAATTCAAGATTTTTAAGTATTCTTTCTCCGAGCCCATCCCCTGACTCTTGAATTTTGAATATGCACTCCGGCTCCATTGTAAGTCTTGTAAAAATTATTTCTGCAAGTTTTTCATTGGCTGAAACGCCTGTTCTTTTTTCTATATTACATAAGAATACTTCAAGGGATTCGGGAGGTATATCTTCGCCTATGAGATTCCGGGCATCCCATCTTATTTCTTCATTTTCATCGAGGAGCGAGAGGTTTTTTCTGATCCCAGTTGCAGAAGCAAAGGAACGGGGTTCATTCACCGTATCGTGGTATCCTGCACCTTTTCTTGCAATCGGTATAAAATCAGGGGGATCCTGGAGTTTTAAAAGTGCACGGACATATTCAACTGCAAGGATATTATTGGGAGAGTCCACAATACCGGCTGATTTTCCCGAAGTTAAAATCTTAAGTGATTCAGACCTTGCAAGTGGGTAATTCATTCCTTTTTTAAGATTGTCCTGGATAAGGGTTTTTAACCTTCCGTCTTCTTCATTGAGAATAGTGGCAGTATTGATGATTGCTTCCCTGTCAGGGTTTTCGCATCCGAAGGATATATAATCAACTGAAGATAAAAGATATGCAGAATTTACAGCGCCAGATGCAAAGAACTCTGCGCTTGAAACTGCAAAAACAGCAGGCAGTTCGATTACAAGGTCGCATCCTCCTTTTACCGCGGCTTCTGCCCTTATAAACCTGTCAAATAGGGAAGGAAGTCCTCTCTGCGTAAAATTGCCGCTCATCAATGAAATTACATGGGTTATTCCATATTCTTCCTTAAGCTTTTTTATCTGGTATTCATGTCCCTTATGGAAGGGATTATATTCACTTACTATAAGTGCAGTTTTCAAAGATACACCTCTTTCGTGTCTTTTTATTCAGTATAAACCATGGTGTACCCCGAGCCAAATGGATGGCGGAAAAAGGTCTTAAATAAAGGGCATAAAGAGGACTTTTCCCGGGGCAGTTTTTTGGAGTATTAAGACACTTTTTTTTATGTTATTATAGTTAGTGGAAGTTACAAAGAAAAGGAGAAATAATCATGGATTTTATTGCCAGGATGAAGGACCTTGCAAAGGCCGACAAAAAGAGGATAGTTCTTCCCGAAGGTGAAGAAGAAAGAAATCTTAAGGCGGCTGCAGAAATTGTAAAAGAAGGTATTGCCGATATCACTCTCCTCGGAAACCCCGATAATATTTTAAAAAAAGCTCAGGAAATAGGAGCAGATATCTCTTCATGCACAATCGAGGATCCGTCTTCAGATGATAAAGCAGAAAGATATTCAAAGGCATTCTATGAACTGAGAAAAAACAAGGGTGTTACTGAAGAAGCTGCTGCAGAAATCATGAAGGACCCCATGTACTTCGGTACAATGATGGTAAAGGAAAATGATGCGGACGGAATGGTATCAGGGGCAATCCATACAACCGGCGATCTTTTAAGACCAGGTCTTCAGATAATAAAAACAGCACCGGGAATAAATGTTGTTTCTTCATTCTTTATAATGCTTACAGGTACAAAGTACGGTGAAGACGGAACACTTCTCTTTGCTGACTGTGCCGTAAATCCACTCCCTGATGCAGATCAGCTGGCATCAATTGCAATTTCAACAGCTGACACGGCCAAAAATCTTCTCGGAATTGACCCCAAAGTTGCAATGCTTTCATTCTCAACCATGGGTTCTGCATCCCACGACCTTGTGACTAAGGTTCAGGAAGCGGTTAAAAAAGCAAAGGAACAAAGACCGGACTTAAAGATCGAAGGTGAACTTCAGGCAGATGCTGCACTTGTGGAATCCGTAGGAAAACAGAAAGCCCCGGGCTCACTTGTTGCAGGGCATGCAAATGTTCTTGTATTCCCCGACCTTCAGTCAGGAAATATAGGATATAAGCTTGTACAGAGATTTACAGGATCAGAAGCCATAGGACCAATCTGCCAGGGATTTGCAAAACCTATTAACGACCTTTCAAGGGGCTGTGTACCTGAAGATATAGTAAATGTAGTAGCTGTAACCTGTGTACAGGCACAGAATATGGAAAACAGCAAGAATAAATAAAAGACCATAAGCAGAAACAAATAAAAGACAGCAAAAACAAATAAAAGACAG
>JBDHVQ010000038.1:0-12589 GCA_039809845.1 Clostridiaceae bacterium
TCATCATTATTATATGCATAATCACCGGTTCTGCACTTATCAATGCATATTAATTTTCTTTTCTTCCGTGGCAGTTCTTGTATTTCTTGCCTGATCCGCAGGGACAGGGATCATTTCTTCCGACCTTTTTTTCTTTCCTGACACTTGGCTGTTTCGGAAGTGAATCATCCTGGTTTGTGGAAGTTTCCTTTGCAACCTGTTCCCTTTCAGGTTCTTCGTTGGTCCTTAACTGTACGTTTAAAAGATGCCTTGTAGCTTCTTCATTTACAGAATCTATCATCTCGTTGAACATGTCAGTTCCTTCAAACTGATATGCCTGTACAGGATCCTGCTGCTTGTAGGCTCTTAATCCGATACCCTTTTTAAGGTGGTCCATGTTGTCGATGTGGTCCATCCACTTGTTGTCGACAACTCTTAAAAGGATTACCCTTTCAAGTTCCCTTATATGTTCAGGATATTTTCTTTCCTGATCGTCGTACTTTAAGAATGCGATCTGCTTGTAGAATTCCTTGATTTCTTCAGGTGTCTTGCCCCTTAATTCTTCAACCCTCGTCTTTTCGTCCTGTCCCAGGAGCTGCTGCATGAATACTGAAAGTGACAGTAAATCCTCATCAGTATCCTGATCGAGAGTAAATCTTGTAACGGCTGAATCCACAGCATTTGCAACAATCTGCCTTACTGATTCAGAAACATCGGTGCCTCTTAATACCTGTCTTCTCTGACCGTATATTATTTCCCTCTGCTGGTTCATGACATCATCATATCCAAGAAGAGTCTTTCTTGAGTCAAAGTTATTTCCTTCGACCTTTTTCTGTGCATTTTCTATTGCAGAAGATACCATCCTGGATTCTATGGCTTCATCATCACCAAGTCCGATCCTCGATACCCTTTCTTTCAGCATATCACCGCCGAATATCCTCATGAGGTCATCTTCAAGTGAAATGTAGAATCTTGATGCACCGGGGTCCCCCTGCCTTCCGGCACGGCCCCTAAGCTGATTGTCTATACGTCTTGCTTCATGTCTTTCAGTACCGAGTATCTTAAGACCACCCAGTTCCCTTACGCCTTCGCCGAGCTTTATGTCTGTACCTCTTCCGGCCATGTTGGTCGCAATGGTAACCATACCCTTTTCACCTGCATGGGATATAATTTCGGCTTCCTTTTCATGGTACTTTGCATTAAGTACCTGATGGGGAATGCCTTCCCTTTTAAGGAGCATTGAAAGATATTCTGATTTTTCAACTGATGTGGTACCAACAAGAACAGGCTGTCCTGTCTTATAGGTTTCCTTGATTTCTTCTGTAAGACCTAAGTATTTTCCCTTTGCAGTCTTATAGACGACATCGGGATTGTCGAATCTTGCAACGGGTCTGTTTGTAGGTATTACTATAACGTCGAGGTTATATGTGGACCTGAATTCATTCTCTTCAGTCAGTGCAGTACCTGTCATACCGGAAAGTTTATTGTACATCCTGAAGTAGTTCTGGAAAGTAACCGTCGCAAGTGTCTTGCTTTCCTTCAGCACTTCAACCCCTTCCTTGGCTTCAATAGCCTGGTGGAGCCCGTCGGAATATCTTCTTCCTTCCATGAGACGGCCGGTGAATTCATCGACTATTATGATTTCCCCGTCTTTAACAAGATAATCCTTTTCCCTGGTAAAAAGATTGTTGGCTTTAAGGGCCTGTGTTATATGGTGCTGAAGCTCCATGTGCTTTGTATCACCGTAGTTTTCGAGGTTGAAGTACTTTTCCGCACGTGAAATTCCTTCTTCAGTAAGTATTACTGAATGGGCCTTTTCATCCACTGTAAAGTCTTCCTCATTCTTAAGTCTTTTGACAAAAGTATCGGCAACCTGGTACATTTCTGTACTCTTTTCGCCTTCACCTGAAATTATTAGAGGTGTCCTCGCTTCATCTATAAGTATGGAGTCAACTTCATCGACTATGGCAAAGTTCAATTCCCTCTGTACCATTTCATGGCTGTATACCACCATGTTGTCTCTCAAGTAGTCAAATCCGAACTCATTGTTTGTACCGTATGTTATATCTGAACCGTAGGCTTCACGTCTTTCTGCATTGGAAAGGTCGTGGAGAATGATACCTGTTGTAAGTCCTAAAAATGCAAAGAGTTCACGCATCTGCTCACCCTGTGTCTTTGCAAGGTAATCATTGACAGTTACAAGGTGAACACCTTTGCCTGTCAGTGCGTTTAGGTATAAAGGAAGTGTAGCAACCCTCGTCTTACCTTCACCGGTCTTCATCTCCGCAATTCTTCCCTGGTGGAGGACAATACCGCCGATTAACTGCACTCTGAAGTGCCTTTCATGGTGTATCCTGTCGGACGCTTCCCTTACTGTTGCAAATGCTTCGGGGAGAATATCGTCCAGTGTTTCTCCCTTACCTAGTCTTTCTTTGAATTCTTCTGTTTTATTCTGAAGTTCCGTATCAGACAGCTTTCTGTAGGAGTCCTCAAGATCCTCTATCTTTTTTACAATAGGGTCTATTCTCTTAAGTTCCCTGTCGCTGTATGTACCGAATATTCTGTCTAAAAATCCCATTTTTCCTCCAGTAGTACATCCTTTGTTTTATCACACCAACAATTATAACACTTACCTTTGCATATATGTAATTAAGGCAGCATTAATAACAGGATGATAATATAATAAAATGATGAAACCCAAAGATAATGTCTTATCCTGAGTATTCTCTCACTTAAACAGTTAACAGGATTCTTCGTTAATGTAAATTACCTGTTTCATTTTATTTCAGCTTAAAGTGAATCAGTCTTCTCCCGCCTTCTTTCTTTAAGGTATCTGACTATATCTTCAAAACTTACGAGATTAACATCTTCTTTTCTTTTTACAAGTTCTTTTGTGAATCCGTTTTTACTGAAAATATAATATTTTTTATCGCCTGGAATCATATTACCCTTTATGTAAAGATCTTCTGATACTCCTATCCCGGTGGGCTCATTTCTCCATTTCGCCTCACCAAGGTGCATGTATTTTTTTCCTGTTCCTAAAAAATCAATCTCCACTTCTTTTTTAAGATTTTTATCAGTTCCCCGGAAAATGCCCGATTCAATAATGAAATCCCCGAGTTTTCCTTCTGCCGACATCTTCATCATATATTCAGCTGCAATTTCTTCAAATATATGCCCCATATATTCATTGATGAAAGGCTTCACCATATTACTGTAATATGCTTCTCCTTCAGATAGTTCAATAAAGGGGCGGCCCCTGCCTACAAATTTATACCAGAACCTGTACATGAAGTCACTTATTCTGTAAACACCTTTTTTAGACCCAAAAGGAGATACTGAGTCAATTTTTCCTACAATCTGAAGTTCAGAAAGATTGACAAGATATGGATTGATTTCAGAAGAAGTTTTCGAAACGGCTGCGCATATTTCATTGTTTTTCGATGCTCCTCCTGCAATTGCATAAATTATATCGTTATATAATCTCGGTTCCCTTAATTCCTGATTGAGAAGATTCTGAGGTTCCTCATATAATCTTCCTGTATTTTTAAAAAACAGGCTGATCAGATTATCATCGATAGTTTTCCTGATATCTATAAACTTAAGATATTCTGAAACACCACCGGTAACACCATAATAAACTGCAATATCCACAGGATCTGCACCTTCAAGCATTTCCAGTGTATCTTCAAAGTCAAATGGCCTGATCTTCATCTGACCGGTCCTTCTTCCATAAAGAGGACTCCTCGCACCGAGAACCTGTTTTTCCATAAAACTCATTGAAGATCCGCAGAGTATAACTGAAATATTGATTTCCCGGAAGTATTCATCCAGGGATCTCTGCAGAATGCTGGAAATGCCTTTCACTGATTCAGCAAGGTAAGGAAATTCATCAATTACAAATACAATTTTCTCTTTGTCACTCTGAAGAGCGATAAACTTAAAACATGATTCAAAATCAGAAAAATTTATCCCTTCCATATTGAAACACATTCCAACCGCCACCGATAAATTACGGAGATTAATTTCTTCAGATGTATCAGTTGCAAGAAAATATATATATTTTTTATCTCTTATAAATTCCTTTATCAGAGAAGTTTTTCCGACTCTTCTTCTTCCATAGATTACAGTAAGCGAATATTTATCTTTTGAATATTCATCTTCAAGATACCGGAGCTCTTTTCTTCTTCTAATAAACATATATTCTCCTTAAAATGTTTCGGTTGACTTTAATAAAATCCCTTCTTCTCAGTAATCAGTAAATATCCTTAAAATTCACCTATTGAAATTCAAAAGTCATTTTTATTAAAATATATTATGTTTTACTTTATTACGATTTACTTTATTACGATTTACTTTATTACGTTTTACTTTATTATATCATATCAGAATATCTTTCCAATATTACCCAACCGCTATACAATAATCTTTCACTGTCACTGTTAAAAAGATTCCTCAGTTAATTAAGTCCGGATAATACGACTCTAAAACCATATTGGCTTGTCGGATTTAAATATTGTTGATTTAATTTTTTTGATTTACTTCCAGGTTTTGAAATGTATTATTTTATTGCAAAAAAAAATAAATGGAGGCAGTTATTAACCGCCTCCAGGTATATTGATATATTCAAAATTTTAAGAATAACAAAATATCATTCGGATATCTGAATTTGTTTCTTTGGTTTTTTTCTATTCTTCTTCGATGAGCCCGTAGTTTCCGTCTTCCCTTCTGTAAACTGCACCGGTCTTTCCGTTCATGAATTTAAATACATAGAAGGAATGTCCGAGCATTTCCATCTGGAGAACTGCTTCTTCTTCATCCATTGGCTTTAACGGGAATTTCTTAACCTTTGTGATTGAAGGATATGTGTCAGTCCTTGGAACTGCTTCCACATCGTAATCTTCTTCAATTCCGGAATATTTGATGGATTCGCCCTTTTTCTTTCTTTCCATCCTGGTTTTATATTTTCTCAGCTGTCCTTCGAGCTTTTCAGATACCCTGTCAAGAGTTTTGTAGTAATCGTCAGTGGCATCCTCTGCCCTTACATATACTCCGTTATGTGGAATAAGAACTTCGATTTTTTTCATTCCCCTGATATTGGAAAGGGTTACTTTTGCTTCTGCATCCTCGTGGAGGAATTTGTCGAGTCTTGAAAGTTTTTCTTCCACCATGGTGTTGAAGCTGTCGCTTAAATCGTGTTCCCTGGAAAAAATTCTTACTTTCATTATGTCACCGCCTTATTAAGTATTACTTATATTTTACACCCAATTAACATGGGCAACAACTTAAGAGTTTGGGAACAAGATGTAGGTTCTGTTAACTGTGCTGTATTTTCTCCACATTCTGAAGGTATGGACAGAGTGTTTCACTTGCACATATCTCCCGGAATATCCTGTCTTCAAGTTCAGCTCCCGGTGTTTTTTCCCTTGTTACTATATCTATACAAGCAGGTGAGAGAACTGTCTTTTCATAGAAAATAACCATGTATTCAGGGTTTATTATGGATATTTCAAACCTGTTCCTGAAAAACCTGTTTATTCCCACACCTTTCCATCGGAATGTATTTAAAAATTCTTCAACCGGATAATCATATCCGAGCCTGAAGCGCATCATCCCATTTCTCATGTATTCAACCCGGTCTTCAAGTACCAGTTCTTCGCCCTTATGTATAAGTGTATAGTTGAAAGTGATTATTGAAAAATCGTCTTTCTGCCAGAATGGAGATCCCGAAAACTGAAGATACCATCTGCCTTCCACGTTTTTCAGCTGACTGTCATTCATTTTTTTGTTTTCCCCGCTTTCTTAAGATTGAATCTCCAGAGTTTGTCCCTGCATTCCACTGCATAATCCACTCCGATTCTCGGAGATGTAGTAAACGGATACTTTTCTCCGTCAGAAAATATCATTATTTCCTGGGATGTTTTAAGGTCTGTCCTGTTGTATTCTTTTCCTATGTCCATGGCCAGTGTCATTTTCCCCGGTCCGTCAGACATTGTTTTAAACTGTGCTCTTGTAAGATTTTCATGGGTAAGCTGTTTCTTCCTGTAACGGAGTCTTGTCATGAGAGGAATATTATACATGGGTTCAATTCCCCTTAAAAGTACTCCTTCAGGTTCTCCCACTTCATTTGCCACTATATTCATGCAGTAGTACATGCCATATATCATATGAACATAGGCCGTTCCGCCTTCCATATAGAGGGTTGAATTCCTTTCGGTTATCTTACCCCCATGGGCATGGCATGCATCGTCTGACAATCCCATATAGCACTCAGTTTCTGTGATTCGTCCGATCATCAGTCCTTCACTGTGTTTCCTCACCATTATTTTTCCGATGAGGTCTTCGGCAAGGACGAGGGAAGTCTTTGATGTGTAATACTCCGGGTCATCAAGTCTTATAAGTTCTGAAAGATATTCTTTATCCTTAAGCCTTTCATCTGTAATGAGATGTGGCTCAAGTTCAAAGGAAAATTCCAAGTCTACATCCCGCCCTTTAATTCTTCAATGATATTTACAGATGCGGAAACACCGAGTCTTGTAGCTCCCTTTTCAATCATTTCAGCTGAATCTTTAAGAGTTCTTATTCCGCCAGATGCCTTGACACCCATATTATCACCAACAGTTTCCCTCATGAGTACTATATCCTCAGCCTTTGCCCCTGAAACTGAAAACCCCGTCGATGTCTTTACAAAATCAGCTCCTGCACCCTGGGCTATCTGACATGCAGTTCTTTTTTCATCTTCATCGAGAAGTGCTGTTTCGATTATTACCTTCATGATTTTTCCCATGCATGAATTTCTCACTGCAGCTATATCTTCCTTTACGTACTCATAATCCTTGTCTTTCAGTCTTCCGATGTTTATGACCATATCTATTTCATCGGCACCGTTTAAAAGTGCATCATGGGTTTCAAAGCTCTTGCATTCCGTGGTGTTCTGCCCCAGGGGAAATCCTACAACAGTACATACCTTTACACTGTCAGTTTCGAGATATTCCTTTGCCTTTTCAACATTGCATGGGTTTACGCAGACTGAAAAGAATCCATATTCCCTCGCCTCACGGCAGAGCTTTCTTAATTCCTCATCCGTCGCATCTGCTTTTAAAAGAGTGTGGTCCATGTACTTAGCAAGTTCATGGGGTGTAAAGTTTCTCATATATCTTTCCTCCGTATTTTTTATTTATGATATCCTGTAACTTAATTTCTCAGCTGTTACCTTATACTGGTGTATTGAACCAGAATATTGAACCGGTATCTCCTGCCGGTAATTTGAATCATTATTTTCAGCCTTATTATCATTATATCACCACAGGGTACCGTGGCAGAAAAAAACTCCCCGGAAGAAATCCGGGATAAGGTATATGGAGAGAAAAAGTATGAAACTAAAAAGTAAGTGTTATAAAGTACCTGCCTTTAACCCCGCAATATCTTCTTTAACCGCAGTGTATCCCTTCTTCTTTTTCATCAGAAGATAACCGCAGGCTATAAAAAGACCGATGTATACTGAGAGGGATATCAAAGTGGATAAACCTTTGGCTGAATTAAATACAAATTCCTTGTCGGTAAACCTTCTTTAAAATACAGTAATTACATTTTTAAAAAGAATAACGTAGAAGGTATAAGCCCATTTCTGAAGCTTCTTCCATTTAACAGGATCCATATTTCTCCTGATTTTAATGAATGAAGTTACAAATAATGGTATAAGAATAACCATCAGTAACCCTGAAGTTACAAAGAGAAAAGTGTAAAGATAGTCAGGAGTTTTCCCTGAAAGGAATCTTGTTATGTAGGAATATCCGTAGATTATGAGGTGACATAATGATGCGATGGACGCAATGACTGAAAGTTCACCCCTCGCTGATAAAAGGGATCTAACGGATGAATTTTTCGGATTGAGTACACCTCCACCCATTACAGTAAGGAACAGGAGAAATCCCACTACTCCCCTTTTATACATACTTATCCAGTAGAATATATTGGGATTCATGGTTTTAAAGGTATAACCGAAAAGTGTCTTTGAAATATAGAACTTACACACGGTAAGAGTTATTACACTAAAAATCACATAGAAAACTATCGGGTTTTTCTTAAGCGGTTTAAGAAACAGCGGAAGAAAAACTGACAGTAGAATAAATCCGGGTATTATATACCCCTTGGTAAACACAGCTTCATATAGCATAAAATAAAAGTCCTCCAAAGTAGTCGATAACTGTTATCAGTTATTATGCTAAAATGAACGGACTTCTATGTCAATATTTTAACTTAAATGAGAATCATCTGATAATTTTTATCATCTCCAGTCAAATATTGGATTTTATATCATTGCTTATAGTTCCTCAAATATACTGGAGCCATGACTCACACTGAAAGAACATTACACTGTCGTACTTTCATTAAGCACCTGATGCTTTTTCCATCCGGCAAAATAAAGCGGTTACAGGTATTCTCCATTTCAATCACAGTACTGTAATTTTATGAATTTAATTCCTTCAAAATAAAACAAAAAAATAAAAAACAGGAAGAAAACAGAAAATTAACTAAGCACAAAGAAGACGGAAAGAGAAAAATTCAGATTCCACAATATAAATCTCTATATGAACTTTACTATTTGAACTTCGGTATATGAACTTAACTATTTGAACTTCACTATTTGAGCCTTCCCATCTTAGCTTTGATATATGATCTTCATTATTTGAGCCCTCCTATCTTAACTTCGATATATGATCCTCGCTATAGTGACCGCATTATATGAACATCACTTTTTTACTTTTGACTAAATGGACATCGCTTTCTGGACTTTGATTTTTGGACTTCGCAAAAGAGGATATGGAAGTTTTATGTATGGGAAAAAGGAAGAAATATCGGGATGATACTTCTTCCTTTTCCTTGTATTTATTTGTTTAATTCTGTCATTGCTTATAGTGAATATGGTGGTTATACTTCTAGTCTTCTGCCCTCAGGATATTAATATCCTTGCCTTCCATTATTCTGTTCATGTTTCTTACTGAACACATCTTTCCGCACATTGTGCAGGAATCTTCGTGGGCAGGCATTGATTCCCCCCTGTATCTGACGCATTTTTCCTTGTCTATTGCAAGGTCAAACTGTTTTTCCCAGTCGAGTACCCTTCTTGCTTCTCCCATTTTCTTATCCCATTCCATAGCACCTTTCACGCCCTTTGCTATATCTCCTGCATGGGCTGCGATTCTTACTGCCACTATACCTTCCCTCATATCTTCAACTGTGGGAAGTCTTAAATGTTCTGCAGGTGTAACGTAGCAGAGGAAATCCACACCTGCAGCTGCAGCTATAGCTCCGCCTATTGCAGAAGTTATGTGGTCGTATCCCGGTGCAATGTCAGTAACCAGTGGCCCGAGCACATAAAGTGGTGCATCGTGGGTAAGCTTCTTCGCAATTTTCACATTGGCTTCAACGTCATTTATCTGGATGTGTCCGGGTCCTTCTATCATTACCTGGACATTCTTTTCCCATGCCCTCTTTGCAAGTTCTCCGAGGAGTATGAGTTCATGGATCTGTGATGCATCTGTTCCGTCTTCAAGACATCCGGGTCTCATGGCATCCCCCAATGATATGGTTATGTCGTATTGGGCACATATATCGAGGAGTTCATCAAAATGTGTATAGTAAGGATTGTCCCTGCCGTTTAATTCCATCCATGCATAGGTAAGTGATCCTCCCCTTGAAACGATGTTCATCCTTCTTGGGTTTCTCTTGAATATTTCAGCTGACTGTCTGTTCATTCCCGCATGTATGGTTACAAAGTCCACTCCGTTTTCCCCGTGTTTTCTTACAACATCGAGAAACTCTTCTTCAGTTATATCCTTGAGTTCCTTGTCATAGAAGCCAACGGCATCGTATATCGGAACTGTTCCGACCATTGCAGGGGAAACTTCAACGAGTCTTTTTCTGAATTCTTCAGTTTTCCCAAAGGATGAGAGGTCCATTATGGCGTCCGCCTGCATACAGATGGCTTCCCTCACCTTTTCTATTTCTGTTTCAACATCGGGACAGTCCCTTGAAATACCGAGGTTTACGTTTATCTTTGTCTTTAAACCCTTACCTACACCCACAAAATCGAGATTGCTGTGATTTTTGTTGGCAGGAATTACAAGGTTACCCTTTTTAAGACCTTCCATGACAAATTCTACAGTTACGCCTTCTTTTTCAGCCACTCTTTTCATGGCTTCCGTTACGATGCCTTTTTTTGCTGCATCCATCTGAGTTGTGTAGTCCATTATATACCCCCGTGAAATAAAAATAACTGCACGTAAGAATGCAGTTATCTTTATCCCATCCCTACGCCGGCATTATCCGTACAGGTTCATCGGGTCAGTGACACACATCACAGTCTCAGCTGATTTTTCAGCTCCCCGTAGTATGCAGTTGTTAGCTTAATATTAAGTGCAATTGAACAGAATGTAAAGGGAATATGGATAATATAAGCAGGATGATTTAAATGCCCGGGAAAATCTCCATGTTTTTTTACCTCTTTATCCTCATTCCAAATGTGTTAAAATAGAGAATGAACGCATTTTCAGGAAATGATAAAAATAAAAAAATGAAAAGCAAATATTAATGAAAGACAGGGATGTAACAATATGAATCCGGAATTTGAATCCTATGACGATCTCTACTTCAGAGGTCTTCTGTTATCCGGAAAGCTCCGGGAAAGCGTAGCCTACCTTAAGAGATTTCCGGTAAAAAAACCTCTTTATGAAAGATACATTGAAAGGTTTGAGATGGGAAGACTCACCTATCCGACCGACAATGAAACAATAAAAAAGATACTGAAGCCCTACTACCTGTACTACAAGGACATCTTCTGGGATGAATCAAGTGTTTCAAGGGCAGAATTAAGACTCATACTCAATCTGCGAAGTGAATTCCCCAATATGTCGGGTGATGACCTTGCAGTTATAGAAGAAACCTTAGGGGAAACTGTAAAAAGACTCGGATATAATTTCCTGGGCGGTGAAACCTCAGGTTTCAAAGGGCCATATATCTGGAAAACCACGAGGGATAAATACTACGAAGTTGAACTTCCCTACGGCACCAAGATGATAACAGTCCACTTTATGGATAACTTCCTCTCCACATCATGGATTGACTATTTAAGCTTCGGTGAATTCGGTACGGGAGGATGGACCAACAGGCACGACGGAGATCTGTGGTGTGTCGAAAAAAGATGGGAGAATCACTTGGATACTGCAAGCTTTAAAATTTCGTTCCTGCAGCATGAAACCCAGCACGTGGATGACTTTCAGAAATACCCGGGGTTAAGCGCCGTGGATCTTGAGTACAGGGCAAAGCTTATAGAACTCATCTACTCAGATGACAGGAACCTTTTCTTTGGGATCCTGCGCCAGTCCGATTCAAGGGATAAGAACAACTCCCATACCTATGCAAGTTACCTTCTCGGAAAAGACATTACAAGAAAGGTACTGGGCCTTGATATGGTATTCAGTTTAAAGCAGTTTGACGGAAAATTCCCTGAAATAAGACAGGCTGCAAGGGCATGCTACGACGAACATACAGAAAGACTTAATGAATTCTATAAAACAAAGCCTTACATAGATGAGGACGAAGAAAACCTTACTTTCCTTTAAGACCTTCCTTTAAGGGAATGAAAAAGGATCTTTAAGATTAAAAAAACAGATCAGAAAAACCGGAATAAACCGGAATGATATTGAAACAAGATACTGAAAATATACCGCAGAGAATATTTTATAAGAAGAAAGGGATAAATAATGGGATTAAGAGATAAGCTTGAAAACTACCAGAGGGAATCCTTCCTCGAAAAACACGGGGACAGGATAACTCCGGTCCTTGGCAATGTGCTTTCCATAAAGGTGGAAAGGACCAAAAAGTTTTTTATATACAACCAGCTTGAAGTAAATATGGTTGTAAAACCTGTAAAATCAAAAAACGTCGTAAGATGTCAGTACAAGAAAAATGCCTTTTTCAAGGAACCTGAATTCATGGATATAAGAAACGGAAACGAAGTTCTCGTTCAGGGTCTTAAAGGAGAAAAGGGTAAAAACGGCGCGGAAATAGTAAACATCATGAATGTCGTTAATATCACTGACAGAACCCAGCTTGTCGAAGGTGATATGCCGGTGGATGAAATAATAAAAAGTGTCAAAGGTACAGTCAAGAGGCAGAGGGCTTAAATTCCCCTGCCTTTTTCTTTAAAGGATATTGAATATTTTTATTGGAGGCTGATCCATGATAAAAGCCAAAGTATCCCCTTCCGGTCAGATTACAATACCACAGAGGATAAGAAGATTCCTCTCTCTTAAAAAAGATGACAGGATTATCTTTACCGAACTGCCTGACGGAACTGTTCTAATGAAAAGAGATGATGAAAATTCTGATGATGATAAATCAGAGGGTGAGGGAAAATCAGAAAAAAATGATGAGGGTAAAAAATCAGGTACGGATGATATCCCCTATTGGTATTTTATCTGAAAAATAATTTTAAAGTCATAAAACTAGATGCTATATTGAACATCTGAATTGCTGCTTTATTAACTGTAAGACCCTGGAATGGACATATTCACCTTGACCAGGAATCTGGTTGCAGTATTATAAG
>JBDHVQ010000039.1:0-12361 GCA_039809845.1 Clostridiaceae bacterium
TTATACCTTATACAAGCAGTTATTTATTTTTCCATTATAAATATTTTCAGCTTCTTAAGAGACACTTCTTAAGAGTACTTTTCAGTTTTCTTTCAGGATCTCATGAGTTGTTATTCAGGGAGTGAATTACAAAATATTAAAAAACATTGTTTTAAAGGTAAAGATGTAAGGTAACGTTGAAAATATAGGCATGAAAATAGTGCCGTGAAAATAGTGTCCTGAAATTCTGAATTTCTGAATTTCGGTGTATAAATAAAAAAGGCAGTACACCATGTTTCTGATGTATTGCCTCAATGTGTTGTTTCGTTTGTTAATTATGTGAAAATGGTTATGAATAGAATATTATTTGACTATCCACTGTCCCCAGAAGTTTACCACTCCATCGTATAACTGCGATAATGTGTATTCATTTTCCCTGCCTTCACTTTTCCATAATGGATCTGCAATCACAACCCTACCCCATGGTTCTATGGGGTATCCCTCTTCATCAGTCCCTTCAGAATAGATTTCAGCTTCTTTAATCACCACGTAATGTCCGTCGGTATAATATGGCCAGTCAAGGCCTGTGGTTGCAATTTCAGCGATTACAGGTTTTCCCTTACCGAGGGAATCTCTGATGTTATAGGCAAATTCTTCAATGGTTCCCACAGGAGCTACTTCAAATACCATATTCCTGTCGTTGTTTTCAGTCAGTACTCTTGCTATTTCTTCAATTGCAGTACCGCGGGTTGTGGTTTCGAGATATTCCCCTATTTTATACTGATCTTCACTTATCCCTCCGTTGAGGTAATTAAGTACACAGTAGGTGGAAGCCGGTCCGCAGAACCATGTATTTGCCTGGAAAAAGTCTTCAGCCGGAAGTTTTTTACTGAAATAGAGCTTATCTCTTCCTTCTTTTTTCATTTCTTTTTCAATCGCCCCAAAATCCGGACTTCTGTAATCTACATTGAATACTTCACCGAATTTTTCAGCTTCTTCAATAAGTTCTCCGCTGAGTGAAGTTTCAGTCAGTATTCCCGGGACGTATCCTGAATGGATACTGCCATCATCTGCTGTATAAAATGAAATGAGCATCATAGCCCCATTTATTATCATAACTGCGATACGCAGGATTATGTTTATCATATAGTCTATTCCTGTATGTTTGTTTTGATTTTCCCTGTTTAAAAAAGGGAGAGTAACTGATTATATTTTTTATCAGCTGTTTTTTTCTATTCCTGTAAAATAGGAGGAAACTGATTCATAGTCACTGTAGGGAACTTTTACACCCTTTACGAGATTGTAGTTTTCATGTCCTTTTCCTGCAATGAGGACGGTATCACCTTTTTCTGCTGATGAAAGTGCAAGGTGAACTGCCTTTTTTCTGTCTTTTTCTCTCAGAACTTTTACATTTCCAGGAGGAACATGTGCTGCCATCTCATCGATTATTTTATCAGGATCTTCAAAGTCCGGATTGTCTTCAGTGAATACTATAATATCTGCATAGGCTGAGGCAGCTTCAGCAAGTTCCTTTCTTCTTTCTTCAGTCCTTCCGCCTACTGTACCGATAACGACAATGATTCTTCCTCCACCGTGACTTTCTATTGTTTCAAGGGCATTTCTCATGGAGTCTTCATTGTGGGCATAATCGATTATGATATTGAAATCCGCAGGGGATTTCAATATATCCATCCTTCCCTTTACTCTGAAGTTTTCAGCGCTTTCCTGTACTGTTTCATGTCTTATACCCATATCCAGGGCAACAGCAGCTGCTGATAGAGTATTGTATATGCTGAATATACCAGGTACATTGAGGTTTACCTTAAATGATTCTTTTTCTGTTACTATGTCAAAAGATTCCCCGAGATCACTGAAGGTTTCTCCTTCACTGATATTGAGAGCCCTTATATCAGCATTCTCATTTTCTATGCCGAAGCTGATGGTCCTTCCCTTTGCCTTTGAAAGGAAATATGGATATTCAATGTCATCCATGTTAAGGACAGAAATATCAGTTTTTTCAAACATTTCTCCCTTTGATTTTCTGTAGTGATCGTAGGTGGGATGTTCCTTTGCCCCTATGTGGTCGTGGGAAAGATTCAAAAAAATACCGTATCTGAAAGAAATATCATCCACCCTGTGGTTCATTATTCCTCCGGATGAAACTTCCATGACGAGATGGTCATAGCCTGCATCGAGCATCTTTCTCATTATTCTGTGGATTTCGTAGCTTTCAGGAGTGGTATTGCTGGTAGGTTCCCTGTGGGGTCCGTAAAAACACCCCATGGTTCCGATTATACCTGTTTTCCTTCCCGAAAGTTCAAGAATATCCCTTAAGTAATGACTGACGGTAGTCTTTCCCTTGGTGCCGGTAATTCCGATGACTGTCATTTCACGCGAAGGATTCGAAAAGAAATTGGCTGAAATATGGGAAAGAGTTTCCCTTGTATCGCCAGATTCAATATAAACGGCATCATCTTTTTTCTCATACTTTCCGTCTTTATCTACGAGAAATACCCTTACACCTTTTCCGTATGCATCAGATACATACTTATGACCGTCGGTGGTATAGCCATTTAAAGCTGTAAAAAGCATTCCTTCGCCGGCTTTGGAAGAATTATATATAATATCACTTATTTCAGTTTTTTCAGTTCCTTCAGGAAGATTAATCCCGGTTCCATCAAATATTTCTTTTAATAACATCTTTACTCACTTTCATGTATTCTTACTTTTCAAACGGTAATTTATATTCTACCACCAATTTATGAAGCCGGAATATCGATGAAGGTTCCTCAAACCCAAAATTTTTTACCAATTTTTTGACCCCAGATGGACTAAGGAAGTTTTTGAAAATAAAATATTGCTGGCGAGATAATTCCCAATAAGATAAGCCACAATAATTTAAGGAGGAAGAACTTAATCTTCCCCCGGTTTTCTCCAGAAATTCACTGTATCCTTTTTCATTACGATATTATACTCAATCATTTCTTTTAAAAGACTGTAATTTACCTCATCTTCCCATTTGATTCTGAATAACTCCTGGGATGTGAAATATCCTGATTTTTCAATTTCGTCCCTGTATTTATCGAGAGTTACCCTTTCAGGAGAAACAGCTATATGCTTTCCTGTATGTGAAAAACCGATTATAAAAGTTCCGTGGTCAGTAAACATGGGAGTGCTCCATGCTATTTTTTCCTTAAGAGAAGGAAATTCTTTCCTGATAAAGGAAAATATGCTTTCAAATTTTTTCCTCTTTTCTTCATCTTCAATCCTTTTGAGGTAATCATTAAAATCCGCTGGAGGAACCTTTTCAACTTCCTTATCCATCTCTTCTTCCTTTCATTGATATGTTTTCATTGATATCCACAGACAATTATTTTTATTGTACCGGGCAATTTATTCTTTTGGGGTTCCGGTTTTTATAGAAGTTATATTATAATTCTTAATCCGGATTAATTCTTCCCCAGAATAATTCTTATTCTTTTTTAATCTTTGTTTTTTTCAAGATCAGAATGGAATATCTCCTTCGGATACAGACGATGATTTTCCCGAATCCTCTTCATCAGAACCATGATACTCACCATAAAACCAGCCAAATTCTTCAGTTGAATTATCTTCTTCATAATAGCTTTTTCTGGTTTTTTTATTTTTTCTTCTGACCTTCTGTTTCTCTCCTTGTTTGACCTTGTCTTTTGGTTTTCTTCCATCTGTTTCCTTCAGGTCAGGAGCTCTGTTTTCTGATCTTTCAATATCTGCCTTTTTAGCCTTGATATTTCCCCGTGTAGGGATAATTCCCTGTGGAGGGATATTTCCCTGTGTTGGGTTTTTATCTTTTTTCATTATATAATGGGTGGAATAAGTGTTTTCCATATGGGGATTTCCGCTTTTGCTGAATTGTAATATCCTGCTTTTTGCTTTTCCCCACCCCTTATACACTGTCCTGGATGGTTTCATACCAAGATCAAGAGATACTTTCCTGATTTCATCCAGAATGGCATTCAGTTTATTTATGTTTCCCTGGCATACGGTCTCAAGGTACCCTGTCTTCCCTTCTCTCCATCTTCTGTAATCCATCTGCGAAAGATATCCCATATCTATAAGGATATCCACTGCACTCACATATCCTCTATCCTGTGAAATTCTTTTTACTGCTTCTTTTGTCCTGTCTTTAATATCTTTAAGTGCCATCTTGCTTCCCTTCATTGATTTCTGATATCAATATAGCATATAGACAGAAAGAACAGAAAGGGTACCCCGCATTTACCTCAGAGTACCCTATGATATCAGACTATTCAGTTTATATTGTTTTATAATTTCCTGACTTAAAAAGTTAAGTATTGCCTTAGTTAAGAATTATTTCCTTATATATGTTGAATATAACGTTTCCTTTATATCTGAACTTCAGGTTTTTCCTGATTTCCAAGGGCAATGACTTCAGATTCAGGCATATCGTATTCGTAATTCCACTTGTCCTTAAGGTCGGTAAACCTTACGAATATTGAAAGAATTGCAAAGAATGCAAGGAGGAATAGATACCATACATAGGGTATTATCTGAACGGGAGAAACTACTCCTGCAGTAAGCCCTGCTGCAATAAGAAGCTGTGCTCCGTAAGGGATTATACCCTGTCCTACACATGAAAATATATCTATTAGTGATGCTATTCTTCTTGGATCCACTGCATATTTTTTTGACATATCCTTTGCAACAGGTCCTGTTATAAGTATTGATACAGTGTTGTTTGCAACAGCAAGGTCAGTGAGGAAGGTCATTGCAGAGAAGGATATTTCTGCAGATTTCCTGCTGTTTATAAATCCTTTTATCTTCTCAGTTACCCAGGTTATTCCGCCTTCTTCCCTCACCATGTTGGCAAGACCACCTGTAAACATCGAAAGGACGAATATATCGAGCATACCTGCAAATCCGTTGAATATCTGCTGTGTAAGGGTTATGAAATCAAATGAACCATAAAACATTCCCACAGCTCCTGAAATAACTATTCCAGAGAAAAGCACGAGGAATACATTCATACCCATGACTGCTGTAACAAGAACGAAGAGGTAAGGAAGTATTTTTAAAAGTGAATAGGATCCGATTTCCACTGACACTGTATTTTCAGGTCTTCCCATTATAAGGAGAAGAACAGTTGTAATTATTATTGCAGGGATGGATATTTTACTGTTCATTATGAATTTATCCCTGTTTCCTACGTTCTGGGTCCTTGTTGCAGCTATGGTTGTATCAGAAATGATGGAGAGATTATCTCCTGCAAGGGATCCGCCAACTAGTGCCCCCAGCATAAGGGCCACATTGATGTTCCCCTTCTGTGCAAGACCAACTGATATGGAACCCAGTGCGACCATGGCTCCTATTGATGTTCCTGTTGCAGTGGATATGAATACAGCGATGAGGAAGAGTCCTGCAACCACGAACTGAAGTGGTATTACTGAAAGACAGAGGTTAACGACAGAATCAACTCCGCCCATCTTCTCGGATACAGTTGAGAAAGCACCCGCCAACAGGTAGATGATACACATTATTATGATATTTTCATCGCCACAGCCCTTTAAGAATGAATTTACCTTGTGGTCCACAGAACCTTTGAACAGCAGGAATGCACTGACAACACCAATGATGATGGATATTGAGGAGGGTATCTGATAGAAAGCCATTTCCACACCACGAGCCTGAAGTACAATCCCCGAAATAAGATAAAATCCTATGAATACCGCAAAGGGAATAAATGCATAACCGCTTCCCTTTTTCTTTTCCATTTCCATTAAAAATACCCCTTCAAAAAAATAAATTTAGTCAGCCGACTCCACTATATATTTACCCTCAGATTACCACAGGGTTAATTCATTTTTATATATTTATCTGAATAAACCTCTGCACCCGACAGGAATTACATTAACAGACAATTTGCATGAATGGTTATCCTGCTTTTTCAGGTTGTTTTATTAGTATTTAGAATACCTTCTTATCCTTAAGTCTTTCCCTGTCCATGGGAAGTCTTCCGTAGTATCTTCCCGCTTCCATGAATTCTTCTATATTTTCTATGGGAGTACCCTTTGGTATCTGACATCCTGTGGAAAGTATGTAACCCTTTGGTGAATCCCATCCCTTTTCAATACATATCCTTACTGATTCCCAGATATCTTCCTTTTTACCGAGGAGCATTACATCCACAGGCGGGACATTTCCAGTAATTACGGATCTGTCTCCTATAATCTCTTTGGCATCGGATAAATCCTCGCAGTTGTCAATTGAGAAGTTGCCGCATCCTGCTTCCACTACATCATTCCATAGTTCCTTTGATGCCCCGCATATATGGACTGTCGGTGAGGAATTCATGTATTTTTTAACGTGTCCTATATTTTCCTTAAGATATGGCAGTGAGAATTCTTTGAACTGACTGTATCTGATTAAACTCGTCGTTGATACAGGGTCACAGAATCCTGTGGAGAAGCCCCTTTCTGCCAGAGCCTTGATATATTCCTCGTTGCACCTTGTGATAATTCTCATTACTTCATGGAGTTCCTCCGGCTTTTTAACCATCCACCTCAAGAGAGTTTCTGTCGAAAGGATTGAAGCTGCAACTGAAAATGGTGCAGTCATCGAAGCTCCGATATCTGCTTCATCTCCTATTTCATCCCTTATTTTAATTAATGCTTCCATTAGTATGGGAAGCTTTCCATCCTTTTCAGGATTAATTGTCCTAAGCTTCTTGATGTCTTCAACTGTCTTTACAACAGGTTCTTCAAGGAGAGATATATTGTCAGGAGAATAGCTTATCCTGCTTCCCATGGCTTCAGCCATGCCCCTTAAAGTAGTTGATATGCCCACAGAATCGTGACGGAGTCTTTTAAAAAGAGCCACTTCGGTTTCTGCCATGACATCGGCACTGTGGTAATAATCGTATGTCGTCGCTCCAGTAAAACCCGCCATGGTAACTCCCATGTCCGGTACAAGGGGCAGCCTGTCCATTTCTTCACCCTTTGAGAAGGCAGTCATCCTCTCTTTTGGTGTCATCTGATCCTTTATCATCATACCTCCTCAATACATTTTTCCATGTTTCATATACAGTTCTGTCTGATGTAAGTTATGTTTCAGTTATTTTTTCAGTTATCTTTTCAGCTTTCCCATTTCCCTTCCGGCTTCCATGAATGCATCGAGATTTTCAAGGGAGATACCCATGGGTATCTGGCATCCTGTTCCGAGGAAATATCCTTTCGTAGATCCCATACCTTTTTCTATACAGTTTTTGACCGACTGCCTGATGTCTTCCCTTTTTCCGAGGAGCATCACATCAACGGGAGGAACATTTCCTGTTATGGTGACACTTTCACCCATAATATCCCTGGCTTCAGATAAGTCTTCAATGTTGTCGAGGGAGAAATTTCCCATTTCAGTCTCAAGAAGACTTTCCCACAGATCCTTTGATTTACCGCATATATGGACTGTGGCCTTCTTGCCGGAGTATTTTTTAACGTGTGCTATGTTTTCCTTAAGATATGGAAGTGAGAATTCCCGGAAGTGATTTAATTTAATGAGACTCATACTTGACACCGGGTCACTGAATCCACATCCGAATCCAAGTTCACCCATGGCTTTTATAAACATCTCATTGTTTTTTGTGATTATATTCATCATTTTATGGACGGTCTGGGGTTTTTTCACTATCCAGCGGAGAAGTTTTTCAGTTCCGATGACTGATGCCGCTACTGAAAAGGGCCCCGAAAGATTTGCTCCTATTGCAGCTTCATCCCCTATTCTGTCCCTTATTATTTCTATGGCTTCAAATAATATGGGCAGTTTACCGTCTTTATAGGGGTCTATAATTTTAAGGTTATCTATGTCTTCTTCATTTTCAGCGGCTTCTTTTCCCAGGAGTGAAATGCCGTTTTCAGGGTAGATTATTTCAGCTCCCATGGCTTCAGCCATCCCCCTTAAAGTCGTCGATACAGAAACTGAATCCTGCCTTAATCTCTCAAAGAGGATTATTTCAGCTTCGGCCATCTTTTCAGGATCGAAGTAATATTCCCTCGTGGTTATGCCAACCGCCGGGGCAAGTGTCACTCCCATATGTGGAATAATGGGAATCCTGTCCATTTCCTCGCCCTTTGCAAAAGCGGTCATCCTTTCCTTTGGAGTCATCTGGTCACTTGATTTACCGTATTTTCCCTCCATATTTTCACCTCTTCCCCTTATCAGGGTATATCATCGCCTGTCTGAATATATCTTCGTAGTTTTCGGTTACTGCAAGTTCAACATATTCCATTTTTTCTTTAAGTTCTTCCATTTCCTTCCTTGCGCTGTGGGATAAAAGAGCCATCCTTGCACCGGTCATGGAGGTATTTCCAAGGTAAGTTATTTTATCCTTTGTTTCAGGAGGAAGTATCCCAGTTCCCGTCAGGGAATCAGGCGGAAGATGGGCTCCGAACTGACCTGCGATCAGTACTTCCCCGAGGTCTTCCATGGATATGGAGAATTTATTCAAGAGGGCGATAAATCCTGAAAGGATTGCACCCTTTGCAAGCTGCACCTGTCTTACATCTCCCTGGGTCACAGTAATCCGCGGATTTTCACTTACTATGAATTCCCTTTTTTTACCATCAAGGCCTATCATTTTATACCTCGGGTCGGATTCACTGAGACTTTCTTTTTTTATGAATGCCCCGTTATTTAAAACTATTCCCGAATTCAAAAGTTCCCTGATGGCTGCAAGAATTCCCGAACCGCAGAGGCCGGTGGGGGTGTCATCATCAATGGTTTTTATTTCAACTCCATCTTCAGTAATCCTTAAGTCTTCAACAGCTCCCCTGGATGCCCTGACCCCCGAAGATATGTTCATGCCTTCCAGGGCCGGCCCTGCTGCGCAGGAACAGCATGACAACCTGTCACCGGATTTTAAAACTATTTCACCGTTGGTTCCGATGTCTATAAAGAGTACATTTCCTTCCCGTTGTGATATTTCTGAAACCCTCGCACCTGATACAATATCGGCTCCTATGAATGCAGATACATGGGGTATGCAGTATACTGAAGCCTCTTTTCCGCCCGGCAGGCCGAGACTTTCTGCAGGAACGGTTACTGCCCCTTCAAAGGATGGATCATAGGGGAACCTGCCCATGGGTGACGCATCTTTACCAAGAAGCATATGCATCATTGTGGTATTTGCTGATATTACGTATTCCATGATTTCCTGAGGATTTCTTCCTGATGACAGGAGGTTTTTTTCTGTCAGGTCTTTAAGACATACTGTAATTTCATCCTGAAGTTCCCTGATGCCTTTTTCTCCCTCTTCGACTTCATGGGTGATTCTCGAGAGGACATCGAGGCCGAATTTCTTCTGTGGATTAACCATGGATGATGAGGACAGAACTTCTCCTGTTGAGAGGTCGCAGAGTTCCGCCGCAACTGTCGTCGTTCCTATATCCACAGCAACTCCAAGCCCTTCCCTTCCTTCATCGTGTGTAAAGTCTGGCATGTAGCCGGAAGACATGACTTTCCCTTCGGCTTCCGTCTTTTCAAGGGATACTGTTATATCACTTTGAGGGAAAGTACTGCAGGCAAGTCTTATACCTTCTTTTTCAGCAAAGGAACCTATGAGATTCTTTTCCTTTGAAGATATAGCCGAAACATTTCCTTCTTTTATTCTTACCCTGCACTTTCCGCAGGTACCGAGTCCCCTGCATGGATTTTCAATATCGATATTAACTGATTTAAGGGCATCGAGGATAGTCTGACCATTTTCAACGGGGATTTCTGTTCCCCTTTCTTCAATCTTAATCTTCAAGGGATTCCCCCCTTGTTTCACTGAGCATTGCCCTGATATTTGCAGCAGGAGTCCTCATACCCATGCCGCATGCCGGGGAAATAATGGAGGAACCTGCGTTTATACAGCCCCTTGTGAGAGTCCTTATCTTTTCTTCACCGGCAAATTCAAGGGAGAAGGTCGAAACATTGCCCATAATGACTCTGCCTTTAAGTTTTTCCTTAGCAACCTTTACAGGTACCATGGAATCAAAGCTTAAGGCATCTCCCCTTATTTCATCTGCTTCTTCATACACGGTCTTCATCTGTCCGCATATATGGACAATTACTTTCTTTCCTTTTTCATGCACTGCATCAGCTATCCGGTTTAAATATTCAACGGTAAATTCCCTGAAAAGCTTTGGCCCAAGTATCTCCCCTGTTCCTGAAGGATCCGAAACTGCTATGACATCAGCTCCCGCATCTATCTGAGCCATGGCAAATTCTATAAGGTCATCTGTAATATAATCCATGTATTCATGGGCTTCCCTGTTCTTTTTCCTGAGTTCCCTGTAAAAGAGGGAAGGTTCCATAAGGGAAGTTGCAGTACTTACAGGTCCTGTTATATTTCCTATAACAGGCGCATCACTGTTTTTGCCTTTCAGTATTTCTATGGCTTCAATAACCGCCCTGTGCCTCCCCTTATTCAAATCCATGGGGTGGTATTTAAGTTTAAAAAGTTCTGTAACAGAATTTAAGATATATTCCTTCACGTGGGGCTCAAAAATATCAGTGCCCAGATCCACAGGAGCACCGTAACCTTCTGCTTCGACTGTCATACAGAAAGGTACTCCCACATTTTCAAAAAGCCCGTTTTCATAGACCTTATATGCAAGTTCAGCCATCGTTTTTCCGTCGGTGTGTCCTTCAGGAAGATATATCCTGCATTCCTCCATGAGGTCTCTGACCACCATGTTCATCATCCCCCCGGGGCAGATGGAAGGAGGTCTGTCACAGGATTCTCCTGAAAGGACTCTTAGAAGTCTTTCCTTAGGATTCATATCAGCTGATCCTCAGAAGTTCCTTTGCCACTCTTACAGCTTCAACGGCATTAGAAGAATAGGCATCGGCTTCAATCTTATCTGCAAACTTTGTGGATATGGGGCCTCCGCCTACCATGACCTTGACCCTGTCCCTTAAACCCGCTTCCTTTAACATCTTGATTACTGTTTCCATTCCATTCATCGTTGTACTCATCAGTGTAGACATGACAATGAGCTGGGCATCGGTCTCCTGTACTGATTCTATGAATGACTTCAAAGGGACATCACGTCCTAAATCAATCATCTCAAAACCTGCAGTTTCAAGCATAATCTTAACGAGGTTTTTGCCTATGTCGTGTGTATCCCCCTCGACAACACCAATTACTCCCTTAATCCTGTTGCCTGTATCCTTCTTTTCAAGATGGGGTCTTAATACATTCAATCCCGCATACATTGCATCCGAACATAGAAGTATATCGGTAATAAAATACTCTTCCTCATCAAAGAGCCTTCCCGCTTCATTCATTCCGGGAATAAGTCCTTCCATTATTCCGTCGTAGGCAGGATATCCGGCATCGAGATATTCCTCGGCAACACCTGCTATATCTTCGTCTTCCATTTCAAGGACACAGCGTGAAAGTTCCTTTAAAAACTCTTCCTTTGATTTAGCCATTTCATTTACCCCCGTTTTATAATCAGTCCCGAAACTTTTATCTTTATTTCAGTCTCGGACTTCTGTCTTTATTACCATTCTGGTATTCTTAAAATTCTTATTTAAGTCTCAGTGAACTTACCTTTCCCATTACTGCCGGAGTCCCGGCAAGGTTTAAGCATCTGTCCCCCATGAAGTCTGTTCTTCCTATGGAGTATTTCATAAGTTCTCCGTAGGTCATATCTCCTTCAAAGGACATTTCCTCTTTTTCTGCGAATCCGCCACTTTCAAGGAGCCAGAATGTTTTGGGACAAAGGTGTATAAGACACTTTCCCCTTGTTAATTCCTGCATCTTCATAATAAACGGTACGGTGAATTCTTCCGCCATAAATTCTGAGACCCTTGGCCCGAGGATATTGAGTCCACCGGCTGAATCTGCATAGCTTATTATTTTAACTCCTGCATTTACCAGTTTTTCAGTAAATAAAAGGAGCATCTTTTCTATGGTTCCGAGCATTTTTTTGAATCCTTCAGGATTCTTCCTCTGGGATTTGAATATTATTCCTGCATCCATAAGCCCGTTCAGTATGGTGATCGGGCCTGAAAGTTCATAGAGTACTGTTTCATCCCTGGATTTTAAGATTTCTGCTGCCCTTATGACTTCTCTTATTCTCCCTTTATTAAAATCGGGGATTCCCTGTTCACTTACCTCATCTACTGAAGTAAAAACATATCCTCCGGTTCTGGGGCCCGATGAATAATCTCCGTAGTTCACAATTCCCCCGAAACTTTCAGCTTCAACTGTATGGCAGAAGGGAAGGATTGCGAAGGGATGATTCTGTTTTCTTTTGACTTCCAGGGAAAGTTCTGCCATATCCTCTGCATTCATATAACAGTCAGGAACATTCATGTTAAGACTTTTAAGACTTTTAAG
>JBDHVQ010000040.1:0-12332 GCA_039809845.1 Clostridiaceae bacterium
GACCTCCTTCAGACAATATGCCTATAAATTAAGCATAATAAAGAAGGGGGTCTCTCAGTTATTCTGACTATATTTTCCTTTTTCTCTTTCATATAAAATGCGGGTTAACACTCAGATTTCAAAGTGGTAAAGATTATACTATTTTTCAATCCTCACAGACTTCCCGCAGTGGGTGCATTTTACTCTGTCATGTCTTTGCGGGTCTGCACTTAGGATATCTGACAAGACCATGGGCTTTTCACAGTATGGGCATCTTAGATCCCTCATCCTCAGTAAAAATCCTGAGGCACCTGTAATCACACCGAAAAGTATAAGTGTTATTTTTGATGTTACTATTCCCACAGTGAATGAAATGAGGGAAAAGAACATAAGCATTACAATTTTATAAGCATCCGTCTTTGAAATCATCTTTTCACCTTCCCCAGTAAAACTAAACCTTCTCTGCCTGGAACGACTGTAATTTTTCCGTCTTTTACTGTATATTCCCTGTCAGTGTACCAGTCCCTTATAACATCTCCGTCCTGAGCAAATCCTTTCATGTTGATTTCAGTATCTTCAGTCAGTCCAACTGCTGCAATAACAGTATTTTCAACGCCTTTTTTATCGTACTTTCTCATGAAAATAAATGGATTTTCAGAAACCGTAGTATGTATTCCTGCACCAACTGCCACATTGTTTTTCCTGAAAGTCAGTAGTTTTGCTGCGTGGTTAAAAATTTCCTCATCGGAAGTTTCCCAGTTCATGAATGACCTTCCCGACTGGGACGGATCTCCATAGGACTCCTGGTATTTTCTTCCGGATTCATCTCCGTAGAAAATTTCAATGGTTCCCGGAAGAAGTGAAAGATATGCAAGTCCTTCCTTTAATTTACCCCGGGGATAAAGCCTCGTATCGTGGGAAGAAATATAGGAGACTATATCCGTATCTTCCTTTTCAATAAATGAGGAGTATTTCTCCATTGTCTTTTCCATGGATTTCATATTGTATGCAGGTCCGTCCGTGGATTCCCCCTGGAAACCGAAATTAATGAGGGCATCATACCCGTCTTTTTTAACTGTAGTGTTCTCCGGTGTATATCCCCATATCTCACCGAACATGAAAAAGTCATCTGTAAAATGGGATCCCGGTTTATCCGGATTTTTGAGTCTCCATTCCTTGAGGGCAGTATCTGCTTCTTTTTTTAAGGAAACCGCAAGTTCCGGGTTTATATGCTTTGCAGTATCCATCCTGAAGCCGTCTATGCCGAATTCCCTGACCCATTCTGCAAGCCACAGTGTAAGGTAACCTGCAGGTGTAAGGTTCCTGTCCTGCCTTAATAAAGAGGCTTTATCAAGGCTGTATTCCATTGACGAAGAACCGGAATTACTCCATTTATTCTTCAGAAACTGAGGTATGGCAACTGTTTTCGTACTTTCAGTCTTAAAATCAGGAAGTCCTGAAAGGTTCATTGTTTGGTCATCGTTTCCGCCCTTTGTGTAACCCGGAAGGTCTGCCCTTATCCAGTCCTTTCCCCACCAGGTCTTCCAGGCTTCATCATCTTCATAGTCTATGAAATTATTGTAGGACGAATAGTTTTCCCCTTCTCCGGGTTCCCATGAAGAATCAATGCTCATTTTTCCGAATCCAAATTCTTCCATGTCTTTTATGGTTGCATATCCCGCATGGTTTACAACGACATCGAGGATAATCCTCATTCCTTTTTCATGGGCTTTTTCTGTAAGCTCACGGAATTCTTCCACAGTACCAAAATCTGCATCCGTCATGGTGTAGTCGAGGGGATAGTAGCCATGGTATGCATAATGGGCAAATTCCCCGTTCTTACCCCCTGACACAAATCCGTGGATCTGCTCATATGGTGCTGAAATCCACAGTGCATCCACTCCGAGTCTGTCAAAATATCCCTCTTCTATTTTTTGGGTGATTCCTTTAAAATCTCCGCCCTGGAATGAACCTGTATCATTTCCCGTTTTTTTCCTGCCGTAGGATAAATCGTTTGTCTCATCACCATTACTGAACCTGTCAGTCATAAGATAATATATGGAAGCATTGTCCCAGTCAAAGGCCTTCTCTTTATCCGGTTTTACATTCTGCGGTATGAAGGATAATGACAGGGATAATATAAATGAGAATAAAAGACGGGCTATTCTGAATGTCATTTTCATCACTCCTCTTTTAAAAATGCACGGAAGGACATGGGTTTAAGAATTAGATGGCCACAGGTGTAAAGTTCCCCGGGCGTTTTTCCTTCCATATCTGTGGGGGTGATTTCGGTGATATTATCTTCGGGTTTTATTTCCGCTTCCTTATCCTGATTGTTGAAGTAAATGATTATCTTCCTTCCTGAAAGTTCATCACCGCTTTTCCTCTCCATGGCAATCATCCCAGGGGCAGTCCTGAATGAAACTTTTGAGGAAGTAAGTTCCGGATATTTTTTTCTGAATTCAATCATTTTTTTTGTAAAATCCAGTATCCTCTTATCCTGCTTTTCTTCATCCCATTCCATGCATCTTCTGCAGTAGGGGTCCCGTCCCCCGTCCAGTCCTGCCTCATCACCGTAGTAGATGTAGGGTACACCCGGGTATGAAAACTGAAACGCGAGAGCCAGAAGAAGTCTTTTGACTTCTCCCCTGGCTTCAGTGAGAAACCTCGGGGTATCGTGGGAGCCTATGAGGTTCCATAGCTGCGAGGATATTTCATCGGTATAAAGAGCCCTTACATTCGAAAGTGTATCAGTAAAGTGGGTTTCATCCGTTTCCCTCCTCGCAAAGTATTCACAGAGGGCGTCTTTAAATGGGTAGTTCATGACTGAATCGAGTTCATTTCCCCTTAAAAAGGAAGATGCTTCGTGCATTATTTCCCCGATGAGTACAGCATTGGGGTTAACACTTTCCACAGCTTCTTTAAACCCCTGCCAGAATTTATGGTCCACTTCATCGCTGACGTCGAGTCTCCATCCGTCTATTCCGATCTTTTCAATCCAGAATTTACCTGCGCTGTAAAAATATTCCCTGACTTCATGGTTTTCTGTCCTTAATTTGGGCATACTCCCTATACCTGTCGCAAAGGTGTAGTAATCCGGATTTTCGGGGTCTGCCGGGTATGAATCTATGTGATACCATGATGAATAGGGAGATTTCTCCCCTTTTTGCATCACATCGAGGAACATGGGTATATCGCTGCCTGTATGGTTGAATACCGCATCAAATATTACCCTTATACCCATTGAATGGGCTTTTTCCACCATTTCCCGTACTTCTTCCATGGTACCGAACTGTGGATCCAGGGCAAAGTAGTTGTTTATGTTGTACTTGTGGTTTGAGGAAGAAGAAAATACCGGTGTCAGGTAAATCATATTGATTCCAAGGTCTTTAAGGTATGGCAGACCCTGCGTTATCCCCTTAATATCCCCGCCGAAAAAATTTCCCTGGGCGGGGATACCACCCCATGGAAGGGTTCCCGGCGGGTCGTTTTCCTTATTTCCGTTTCTGAATCTTTCGGGGAATATCTGATATACCACTGCATCATTGAATATTTCCTTCGGCTTATATGTATCACCTTGGGCAGAATACGCAAACTGAAAGCCCCTGTATTCAAATCCTTCTGTTACAGGTTCCCTGAATCCTCCCGCATCGTATACAATCCTTCTTCCGGATTTTTCTTCGAGAAGAAAGAAATACCTGAATCTTGCCCTTCTTACTGTTATTTCCGTCCCGTAAAATGAAAAAAGGGATGTGGTGATTATTTCATCCATATCCTTTTTTTTATAGTCATTTTCCCAGTCGTAGCGGTCCTTATAATATATTGTGACCTTTTTTAAATCTCCCCGGGCTGACCTTAATCTTATTTTAAGCCTGTCCCTGCCGGAACCGTACGCATAGGGTACGTCCGGCAGGTGGTGTACTGCATGTATGTTCATTGTCTTTTCCTTCCCTGATTTTACTGTTTCCAGGGATTATACCTTATGCTTCAGTGATTCGGGAAGACTTTCCCTGAGGATTCTATCTTTTTCAGGTTCAGTTTCAAGTATCTTCTTTTTCATGTCTATTATTTCATCCGTCATATTGATTCTCTCACCCGTTGCGGTGTCAAAGAAATGGAGTGCATTTTCGTCATAACCGAAGAGATATTCAGTGTCTTCTTCGTAATCCATGTACCCCGGGACTGAAATGACAAGTTCCTGTCCGCCTTCAAGCTTTGAATACAATATGCTTTCTTTTCCGAGGGTTTCTATGACATCAACGAATACCTTAAAGGAATCTTCTTCACCTTCTTTTTTAGGTACTATTCTTTCCGGCCTGATTCCCAGTGAAACCTTCTTTCCTTCATATGATTCAAGATGTACTTTATCTTCAGCCGAAGGATAAATGATGACCTTTCCTGAGAGCCCCTCAAATACACCGTTTTTAATAGTCCCGTCTATAATGTTCATGGTCGGGGATCCGATGAATTTTGCAGAGAAGATATTCGCAGGAGTGTTGTAGAGTTCATCGGGAGTACCAAACTGCTGTATTTTCCCGTCGTTCATGAGAACTATCTTTGTGGCCATGGTCATGGCTTCCGTCTGGTCGTGTGTTACATATATTGTGGTCGTACTTAAATTCTTGTGTATCCTTACAAGTTCAACCCTCATGTGTTCCCTTAATTTTGCATCGAGGTTTGATAAGGGTTCATCCATCAGGAATACTTTGGGATTTCTTACTATGGCACGGCCAAGGGCTACCCTCTGCCTCTGTCCCCCTGAAATATCCGAAGGCTTTGAATAGAGGTAATCGGTGATCCCAAGGATCCCTGCAGCTTCCCTCACCCTCTCATCTATTACCTTTTTTCTCTCGTGTCTCATATTGAGTGAAAAGGCCATGTTTTCATATACAGTCATATGGGGGTAGAGTGCATAGCTCTGGAATACCATGGCTATATCCCTGTCCTTACTAGGAACTTCGTTGACGCGCCTGTCGTCAAAGAGGAGATCTCCTTCAGTTATTGAATTAAGTCCTGCTATCATCCTTAAAAGTGTCGTCTTTCCGCACCCCGAAGGCCCGAGGATAATGCAGAAATCCCTGTCTTCTATGTCGAGGTTGATGTGTCTTATTGTAAATTCATCCCTGCCCTCGTACTTCTTTCCTATATCTTTAAGTTCTACTTTCATCTTCTTCCCCCTATTTTACAGCACCGGATGCAAGTCCTGACACCAGCTGTCTGTTTAGTACCATAAAGAGTATAACTATGGGAACTGCCGTTAAAAATCCTCCTGCAGCCCATGCAGGTTCGTTCATCTTCCTTATATCCGAAATGAGGGTAAAAAGCCCTGCAGCCAGTGTGTAGTCACTGGATGAATTAAGGAGTATCTTGGGGAGAAGGTAATCCCCGAAGGGTGCCATGAATGACCAGAGGGCTATTATGGCAAGCATGGGTCTTGCTATGGGCATTATGACGAGCCTGTACACTTCCATGTTGCTGCAGCCGTCTATTCTTGCCGCATCGTCGAGCTCCGTCGATATTGAATCGAGGTATCCTTTCAAAAGGAAGGTATTACCCGCAATGGCTCCTCCTGAATATATGAATACAAGGAGCATCTGCCTTGAAAAGAACGGTATGAACCCTGAAATTACCTGGTGCATTGTAAAATATGCCAGTATCCCTGCAAATGCGGGAATGGTCTGTATTAGCATGATTGCTAAAAGTGAAGCCTTTCTTCCCTTGAACCTGAATCTTGAATATGCATATCCAGTGAAAGAAACCATCGCCACTGTAAGTACCATGGTCGATATGGCTACGAACATGGTGTTTCTCACCCACTTTAGAAATTCAGTCTTTTCAAAGAGGTACCTGAAGTGTTCGAGTGAAAATCTGTATTTCCCCCCGAGGATTATGGTCGAAGCCTGTTCCCCGTTGAATGCAGCGGAAATCATTATTGCAAGAGGTACAAGAATTATCACAGCCCAGAGTATGAGAAGAAAGTAGTTGATACCGAGTCCTATTTTTCCAAGGGGAGTCAGCGTCATTCTGTCAGATAAATTGAGTTTTTTCTTCTTTTCCTTCTTTACAGGTTCATTTACCTGGGCGGAAGTTACATCCGCAGTCTTTTCAGGAACATCTGTGATGTTTACGTTTCTTTCAGAGTCCATGCTGTTTATATCTTCCCTGTTTTCATTTCTTTTAAGTGTATTGTCTTCCATCAGAGTTTTTCCTCCTTGAATGCCTTGGAGTTCCTGAACCCAATAAACGCAAAGAACATGAGGGCCAGGGAGATTAGAAGTGTTATGGCGGCTGCAAGGGACTGATACTTGCTCTCCATCGTCAGTTTATATATGTAGGAAATCAGAAGATCTGAAGATCCTGCAAGGTTTCCGTACTTTGATGTATCGAAGGGGCCTCCCTTGTTGAAAAGGTAAATAATATTGAAGTTGTTGAAGTTGAATGTGTACTGTCCCACAAGAAGGGGTGCCGTCTGGAATAAAACGAGGGGTACAGTTATTTTCATTATCCTCTGGAGAGGTGATGCTCCGTCAATTTCCGCAGCCTCGTAGAGTTCATCTGGAATTCCCTGAAGTACTCCCGTCGAGAGGAGAAACACATAGGATGAACCGAGCCATACCTGGAGGAATATAAGAGCCATCCTCGTCGCATTGGTATCCGATTTTATCCTGATATCGGGATTTCCTCCGAAAAAGGCTGAAACCTGATTCACCATATTGCTTATAAAGCCTCCGGGACCCATGAGGAGAGAGAAGAACATTATGGTTACAAAGGCAGGAACCGCCCAGGGCAGAAGATAAATTACCCTTATGAGCCCCTTGCCCTTTATTCTCGGGTTATTGGCAAGAAGAGCAAGCCCGAATCCTGTAAGTATTGCAAGGGTTGTCGCCGCAAGTGTCCATATCACAGTCCATGTGAGTATATTCCAGAATGCCTGGCCTGCGACACCACGTCCCTGTATCACCGATATATAGTTTTTAAACCCTGCCCATGCAAATTTACTCTGATGGTTGGGATCCATGTCGGCAAATGAGAGGAGTACCGTGGTCATGAGGGGTACAATCACGATGAAGAGTATGAAAATAAGTGCCGGCAGGGACACAAAATACGGGAATCCCTTTTCCTGCATGGAGTTTCTGACTTCAAAGGTATTTTCTTCCCTGGTTCCTCTTATAATTCCCTTCTCAGTCTTTAATGAATCAAAGAATGATACGAGGATGATGGTCAGTGCAATCGATAAGAATGCACAGGCAAGTATCCCTTCTATCATATAAATCTGTGATTTATGGATTCTCGGAGCACCTTCAGCCAGTGTAAAAAGACCGAAGATTCCCTGACCCTGGTAGTTTCCGTAACCCAGTGCGTATGGTACTGCAACAAGGTATGTAAAAAGGGTTCCGAGGAAGAAGAGGAATGCCTTTAAAGGCTGACCGTTGAGGAGCTGACCTAAACCCGGTATGGGTATTGTCACTATTGATTTCCATGGGAATACTTCTTCAGTTTCCACAGGAGTCTTCCTTCTAACATCGGCAATGTCCTTGTTTAAAATATCCGTCATGAGGGAAGTCTTTTCCTTAAGGTCATAGCGGAGTGTCCTTATATCTTCCCTGACACCGATGTCGGGTATTTCATTTCTTTTTACTTCAATATGGGATTTAAGTTCCTTTTTAAGCTGTGCGGTGCCATTTGAAAGAGCCTTTGCAGAGATAAGCCCCTGACGCTTCTTGTCTTTTAAAACCTTCCTGTCATCCTCAAACTTTAGTTTTGCAGCACGTACTTCATCCTTATAAACTTCCCTTCCCTTTTCCTTTGCTGCAGATGAAATATTCTTTTCCTTTTCAAGGGCAACTTTAAGTTCATTTTCAGTTTTATTCCTGAATTCAATTATCTTCGGAAGGTGATATTTTTTAAGTTCAGCGACTTCGTATTTAAGTTTTGCATCATAATCAAGATCCTTATAATTCCTGTAGAATTCAGAATCCTTTTCAGCCCTGAAATTTTCCTTCCGGAGGTCCATATCCCTCTCTCCGGGGTATGACCGGGCGAATTCTTCCGTTTCCTTTTTAAGGTTTTCCCTGTATTCTTTTTCCCTTTTCCTGAATTCACTGAGTTTTATGATATAGGGATTTTTATCCTTTTCCCGCCTGACCTTCGAAAGCTCCTCTTTAAGGGCTGTCTTTTCACTTCCTGAGGCCGCCTTTATCTTCTCTTGAAGGACAGCAACCTCTTCAAGATACCTGTTGAGCCTTTTATATCTTCTTCCTATGCCGTCATACAGAAATTCGTCCAATTTTTAAGTCCCCCTTTGATCCCTTTCGGTCAGCTGACTTTTCATCATGAAAAGACTTGAAATGAGGAGTAAGTATCCTGCGGCAAGTATGTACCAGACTATACTCCTGTAGTTGAATGAAAGAAGATGGAGTACCATCATCCCCAGGAGCACCATGCTCCAGATTACGAGAAATACATTTGTAATACCCGTCCTGTAGTATGCAAGTGCAGTATTCACCGCAAATCCTGTAAAAGGCACAATCCTCACAAGATAAACCATTATAATTCCGTTTTTTAACGCTTCGGATTCCTCTCTGGATAAAATCCCATTCCCTCCGGTAAGGGAAGGATCAGAAATCCAGTGAAATGCCTGTATTGTCGATGCAATAACTGCAGCTGCACAAACAGCTGTCACAAGAAAAAATATCCTCTCAGGAATCTTCGCTGTCTTTGATATGTCCATGGCATTCCCGCCTTTCCTTAAATTTCCCGCCGACCCTGACTGTTATCTTTATCATATTCTACAGGGAAGGTACTGTAAACCTATACCAAAATAAAAAAATCCATAAGTCCCTTATTATTTTCAATATCTTTCCAATACGACAGTCAGTGTCTTTTATCTTCAGTATTTTTACCTTTAAGAAGGCTTTTAAGGAATCTGGTTTAACCCCTTAAAGCCTGACCACTCAGAAAATATCCTTTATTCAGATCCGTTATTGAAGTCAGAAATATCTTATATTCAGTCCTGAATATCCGTTATTCTGATCCGTTATTCAAGTCCGAAATATCCGGTATTCAGTCCGAAATATCAGTTATTCAGCTTAAATACCTTTCTTAATTTAAAAATATCAGGAAAGAAGAGGACTTCTTTCCTGATATAAAGTGCTGATTATTCCTCAGTTTTGTTATAAGTTTACTGACCGAAGTTTGCCATCATGGTTTTGAAAGAATCCTGGATGGTCTTATATGCTTCTTCAGCAGTCTGGGGTTTTGTAGAGTTCCATGAAAGGAGTGCATTCTGCCATGAAGGCCATACCTGACCCCATTCATCGAATAACGGTCTCTTTTCTGCCTGGTTGTAGGAATCTATAACCGCAGCAATTACCTTCTTGTCAATTTCTGAAAGGTTTGCAGCTCCCTCGTATGTTTCCTTGGGAACGTTGAGCATGATCTTTCCTGTTGCCTTGAAGAAGTCTTCAAAGTGTGCAGGGTTTAAGACTTCCTTTATAAGTTCTTCGGCGAGGACCATCTTTGCAGGATCTTCTTCAACCCTTGAATTTATTGCAAGTCCCCAGCCTCCCTGCCAGTGCTTAAGTGGCTTTCCGTCGAGGGTTATATTTGATAACGGAGCTACTTCAACTTTCGGTGCGAGCTTCTGTAAGTTTGCTGTTGCCCAGGGTCCGTCTATTCTGAATATACCCTTGCCGCCGTCCTTGAACTGTTCATCGATGAATCCGCCTGCTTTATCTTTATCCCAGAGTTCAGGTCCCATGGAATTGGCTGTCTTCCAGTAATTGAATATAGCTTCTATTACCTTCTGTTTTTCAGGTGCAAGGTTTCCCCAGTCTTCAGTAAGGTCACTTCTGAAGGTATCTCCGTCCTTTGCAAGAAGTTCAATTCCTGCTGAATTTGCAAGGGCAACTCCATACCATGCATCGTGTGCAGGTATTAAGATCTGAAGGTCTTTTGCAGCTGTAAAGTCTATAGGCTTGGATGCATCAACTCCCTGCGCTTCTCCGTTTACAGGGTTATAGAAAACTGCGAGGGTTTCTATGTTCATGGGGAATGCAAGGTAATCGTCGCCGACTTTAAGATTGCCGCCGAGTCCTGCGTCAAAATCAGTGAATCCTCCGAGTTCTTCAGCGATTTTCTTTGAATCGATGGGTGCCAGGGCTTCCTTCTTGTCGAGGGTATAAAGCCTGTCCGCAGGAACTGCAAATACGTCCGGAACGTCGGGGTTTGTTGCGTCAGTTGAGTCTATGATGTCAAATACATCAAAAGCTGCCACGTCCTTGATAGTAATCTTTGATTCGGGGAATTTTTCCTTGAGCCTGTCTATGGCACTCTGATAGTACGGTATCCAGTCCTTGTCTGCTGAAACTGATATTTCAGCTTTTGGGTCTTCAACAGCAGCTGTTGTTGCGTGTGCAAGGGTTCCCCCGAGCGAAACTGACATTACTGCAGCCATAAGAGCTGAAGTTATTTTCTTCATATAAACTACCTCCGTAGAATTGATATACCCATACATGGGTATGAAACTATTTACATTATAATCCCGTCGGGTGTTCTCCCGACATTAAAGGAGTCTTAATTCAAATTTATTTCATACCGTATTCACACTATGGACAGTGTCCGACAACGGTCTGTCACTGTTATATTTCTTTGTATTCATCCTGACAGGACTCGACGTTCCATATTCCTTCTGCATATTCATGGATACTCCTGTCTGAAGTGAATTTGCCTGCACTTGCCATGTTTATAAAGCACTTTCTTGCAAATTCAAGTCTGTCCTGGTATTCCATGCATATTTTTTCGTGGGTCTTTCTGTAGCTTTCAAAGTCCCTCAGCACGAGGTAAGTATCCGGTCTTTCCCAGTCATTCCCTTTAAGGAGAGAATTCCATATATCCCTGAAGGCTCCTGTTCCGTCATCTGAAATGGTGCCGTCAGTCAGGGTATCCACCGCCCTTTTAAGTCCCTTCACTGAGTTGTAGTACTTCAGGGGATTGTATGTCCTGTATGCTTCATCCATTTCATCGAGTTTAAGACCGAATATGAAGTTGTTTTCTTCACCGGCTTCCTCGACAATCTCCACATTTGCACCGTCGAGTGTCCCTGCCGTGCAGGCACCATTGAGCATAAACTTCATATTGCCTGTGCCTGATGCCTCCTTTCCGGTGGTTGAAATCTGTTCGGATATGTCAGCTGCAGGAAAGAGCATCTGTCCGTAGGAAACGCTGTAGTTTTCCACAAATATTACTCTGATATACTTTTTGACCTCTTCATCGGCTTCTATAAGATTTGCCGTTTCACTTATGAGCTTTATTATTCCCTTTGCCCTGAAGTAACCTGGTGCTGCCTTTCCCCCGAAGATGAAGGTCCTTCTGCATTCCATCTTCTCCCCGTCCCTTATCCTGTAGTAAAGGTCCAGGACGTGGAGGATGTTAAGGAGCTGTCTTTTGTATTCGTGTATTCTCTTGACCTGGATGTCGAAGAAGGAATCAGTATCGATATCCCTTGCATCGTTGAATTTTATGTAGTCTGCCAGCTGTTTCTTCTTTATATCCTTGATTTCCATAAACCTTTTTATTACTTCATCGTCACCTGAAAATTCTTTAAGTCCGTCTATAAGTTCAAGGTCGGTTATCCATGCATCGGTTCCGAGAAGTTCAGTTATAAAGCCTGAAAGTTCCGGGTTTGAAAGTAGAAGCCATCTTCTCTGGGTGATTCCGTTGGTCTTGTTGTTGAACCTTTCAGGATATATCGCATACCAGTTTTTAAGTTCCCTGTGTTTTAGAATCTCTGTATGGAGTTTTGCAACACCGTTGGTGGAGTGGGTGGAATAAATGGCAAGGTATGCCATCTTTATCTGACCGTCCTTGATTATTTTAAGGTCATCTATTTCCTTATCACTTAGTCCCTTGAACTTCATTTCCTTTTCGAGCTTTTCTTCGATCATTTCAATTATTCTGTATATGTCCGGTAATAGCCCTTTGAAAAGGTCCACATTCCATTTTTCGAGTGCTTCCTGTAAAATCGTGTGGTTTGTATAAGCAAGGGTCTGGAATGTTATATCAAATGCATTTTCAAATTCCAGTCCGTGTTCTTCCATGAGAAGTCTTATGAGTTCAGGTACTGCAACGGTTGGATGGGTATCGTTAAGCTGTACCGCATGGTATTTGTGGAAGTCTTCAATATTGCCCTCCTCCCTAACGTATTTCCTCAGCATATCCTGAAGGGATGCGGAGACGAAGAAATACTGCTGTTTGAGTCTCAGTCTTTTCCCTTCTTCACTGGCATCGTTGGGGTAGAGGCACCTTGAAATGTTGGATGCTTCAACCCTGTATTTTACTGATTCTGTGTAGTC
>JBDHVQ010000041.1:0-12308 GCA_039809845.1 Clostridiaceae bacterium
AATATAAACTGCAGGGTTGAAATAAATCGGATACTTACAAGAATTCAGGGAGAAAATAAATGAAAAAAAGAAATAAAAGGGCGGGGTTTCTTACAGCACTGCTGATACTTACTGCATTACCTTTAAAAGTAAATGCAGCACAGATGCTCGAAAAGAAGACACCGGAAGAAAAAAAGGTAATAGAAGAATCAAAATACACTCAGGATATTAAATTCGGCGATGAAGCCAGGGTTTACAATAAATATGAAAATCTCTACGCAGTTCCGGCTTCAGGAGAAATAACAAGTCCCTTCGGCTGGAGATTTTCACCGACTGCAGAAAATACCAAGTTCCATTACGGAATTGACATCGCAAATGATGCTGATACAGACGTCTGTGCCGTTAAAAAGGGAATTGTTGTATACACCCAGGATGACCACCCGGGATACGGGCAGTACATTAAAGTACAGCATGAAGACGGCTCCCTTACCCTTTATGCTCATCTTATGAGTATAGAAGTCAAGGAAGGTGACATAGTGAAAAAAGGACAGAGAATAGGCGGAATGGGTACAACCGGGGCATCCACAGGAGTACATCTTCATTTTGAACTTGTAATCGGCGGAGAAAATGTAGATCCTATGAGTTATATTTTTGAATCCTACAACATGGAAAAACTTGCACAGAATGACGGTTCAAAAAGATAAATACTGACCCTGGAAAAAAGCAGTTCAGGAAAGACATGAAAGAATTAAAAATTATATTTTAACTGATTACAAAAGGACACCGAAGATCAATCTGACCCAGGTGTCCTTTTTCTGTTGTTCATTACCTTACATATCCGCCCAGTGGGAATATGAACAGGATAAATGTAAGTATTGTAAGGATGACGAGCAGGTAGAAGAATATATTTGGTCTTCTCCTCGGCAGGGGCATGTGGGGAGCCCTTTCGATAAAATAACTGTCGAGGTCTTCCAGAAATTTCTCGTCCTTATGGATAATGGAGTCTATTTCAACCCATTTTTCCATGTCCTTAATGAGGACTGCATTCTGGTAATTGTTGATTTCTATACTGTAAAGATGTTCCGTCACATGGAATATCCTGTAGTTCTTACCCTGGTTTTTCATGAAGTTATCCATTTCTTCCATGACTGAATCGATACCGGCACCTTTCAAGACTATCTTGAATTTGCCGATTAAAAATACGTAACCAGTGGCAAACATCATGAGGATAAGTACTGAGAAGAAATTCTTTCCGTTCTTCTGAAGGACTGCCATTGTAAAGAGAGTGTAGGAAATCAGCAGAGGAAGTATATACAGGTTTACATGGTACTGGTTACTCATGAAAACGGGACTTTTACGGAAATAGAATATCAGGTCTGTGAAAAGGCTCCATAAAATTGTGAGGCCTGACAGGATTAGCATGACTTTGTATGAATTCATATTGAACCCCTTTATAATTGATAATATTGATTATAACACCGGCAGGGGTATTATGGTAAATGGTGAGTCATTATACCAATTGGGTGAGAGTCAGTATGGCAGCCCGGCCAAAAAGGAAATGGAGAGGATAAGAGAGTGAATATAAAATACGGAAAGCTCGATCTTACAGGTGATTTTATTTTAAGGGATATCAGGGAAATGGGGCCGGACAGGGATTTTTTCATAGATCCTGGAACATCTGTAATAAATTTTATTGTATGGGGAAAAAGAATCCAGGTCACAGGAGTTAAGTACATAGTCATAAGGGCTTCGCTTATAACCACTGAAATAACAATCCATGCACTGGGTGACAGTGATCTTTTTTCTTCATTCATGAATCTCGAAACGGATCTTTCAGAAGAATCACTTGAATTTATTAAAGAAGAGAATTCCTGCTGTATAGTGATTTCCAAAATACATAGTTAATTTATTCTATTTTAATAGCCGGTTAATATGGATTCTCTAATGTTAATGGGTGAAGGGAAACTGAAAAATCCCTCATATGAAAAACTATAAACCCCTCAGGGGGTTATAAGAGGAGAAAAAAATATGAAAAAGAAAATTGCAGCACTTTTATGTGCCCTTGCAGTGGTTACACAGGTTCCGGTATACAGCGCAATGGCATCTGCTGAAAAACCAGCTGCGGCATCAAATGCATCATCAGAAATGAATACTGAAATTCCTAAGGGTGAACCCGTTGATGAAAATGAAGCTTCTGAAATAATAAAAAAGGTCAACGAAAAGATGTCAGAAGTTAAAAACGTTGAAATCGAAGGAACTTCAAAGATAAAAGCACAGGGCCAGGAATCAGTAATGGACACTAAGGGTGTCTACGACTTTGAAGACGGTGCTGCAAAGATGCAGATGACAATGTCCGGTCAGAATGTAGATACCTTCGTAAAGGACGGAAAATCATATGTCATGAGTCCTGAAAGCGGTGAATGGACCTATACTGAACTTGCAGAAGGAAACGGAGTAAAAGATTCTGTGATGCTTTCTGAAGAAGCACAGAAATTCATGACTGTTGAAAAACTCTCTGATGGTTATGTTATAAGGACAAAGAAACCATTAAACAAGGAAGAACTTGAAAAAGTCAATGCAGACGGTAATTTCAGCGATGCACTGGGTTCTGATGCGCAGAATATGAAGATTACTGCCGACATAGCAGTAGTGGTTGACAATGACATGAAGTACAAGGATTTCTACATGGACATGAAGATAGGTGCAACTGAAGCAAATGATGAAATGACAATCAGGATGCACACATCATACAGGAATTACGACAAGGCAGAAAAGATAGAAACTCCTGAAGGAATCGATGAGGCGCAGCCTGCAGCACAGCAGTAAGATTTTTAAAAAGTATAAATTCAGTAAATCAGCATAATGAAAAAGTACAGGGAAAACCTCCTATGGTTCTTCCCTGTACTTTTTCATTATCTCCTGGAATATTTCAGCATTGGACGGGGGAGTATATGATATTGCATTGGCTCCCGCTTCAATTGTCCTCTTAATGGTATCAGAATCCGGTCCGCCCGTGGCTATTATGGGGAATTCATCTCCGAGGTTTTTACGTATTTCACACACTATCTCAGGGGAATATTTTCCTCCCGATACATTTATGATATTTGCACCTGCCTTTACTTTTTCAGTGTAATTGTCATTGATTGAGGCCACAGTTGCTATGAGTGGTATATCAACTGTTTCCTTCATCTCCCTGAAGATTTCGGGCTTTGCAGGTGTATTTAAAACTACGGCAGCTGCACCGAAAAGTTCAGCGTGGAATGCAATTTCAATGGATCTTTTCCCCGTTGTGATTCCACCGCCCACTCCGCAGAATACAGGAACAGTCGCAACATCGAGTACTGCCTTTGTCACCGCAAGTTCCGGTGTAAAAGGGTAAACTGCAATCAGTGCATCTGCATTGTGGTTTCTTATTGCTGCAACATCAGTTGAAAAAAGGACTGATTTAATCTTCTTTCCCTTTATAATTATTCCCGAAGCCTCTCTTATCACTTCAGGGATCTTTATTATCCTCAATCTCAGTGTGGTTTCTATTACAGGAATAAATCTGTCTGTCATTTTATTTCCCCTTTTTATTTCCTCTTTTTATTTCCTCTTTGATTTCCATTATTCCGATTTACAGTAGCTTTAGTATCTGACTTTCATGATACTTAATGAATCTTTTTTTCTTCACACTGAAATTATACAGAAATACAGGGGTCATAAACCCCTGCCTCAATGAATATTAATATTATATCCTACTGTATTCTGATTTTTGTATTTGTCAGCGAATTTTCTCCTGAATAGACGAGGATAAGATTCTTTGCATTAAGAGGTACTTCAAATAAAAGTACACCTTCCACTGATTCTCCTGAATTCACATTGTGGGTATCGAGGAACATTCCTTTTTCCACCCTGTTCTGCCTGCCTTCTTCTGTTTCAAGGCTGAACCTTTCTGAAGAAATTCTCTGGGTTTCATCTGAACCTGAAGTGAATCTTACTCTTACCCGTATAAATTCCATACCGGGAGAAGCAGAGAGGTTATCCTGAGAAGTGAAACGGTCTATTCCGATTACTTTGATGGTATTGCCGTATACATCTTCTGAAGATGTTTCAGGCTGGAACACTTCTCTTACAGGTGATTCTGAAACTATTGTCCTTCCTTCAGTCTTTTCGCCGAAAGGGCGGGGACGGTCGAAAAAGTCGCTGAAACCAAACCTTGGATTTGAATAATCACCTGCTTCAGCCTTCTTCCTTTCTTCTCCCACCCATTTAACAAGAAGCCCGAAGGCTGCAAGAAAGAGGAGTCTGTTTTTACGCAATCTCATTTTTATTTCTCCTTTGGATAATTTTCTTTTAAAATACAAAACTACAGATTTATTTCTGTCCTTACAGGTTATTCTAACCCCATGAAATTTAGAATGTATTAATAGAAATGGAAATATATTTAAATATTCTTCTGTAGAACCTGCCAGAAGTAAAAGGCCTATATAGAATCAAATCCAATACGGGATCAAAACCTTTATGGAATCCAATTCTGTATAAAATTTCTAATCCTTCTTCATAATAAGAAGGGAACATTCACAGGCAATGCCCTTTTCTTCTCCTGTAAAGCCAAGACCTTCTTCCGTAGTTGCCTTTACTGAAATAGAGTCGGCTGGGACATTAAGATTTGAAGCTATATTTTCCCTCATCATTGTTATGAAGGGAGAGAGCTTTGGCTTCTGGCACCTTATTGTAGCATCGAGGTTTGAAAGAACCCATCCTTTATCGGTTATGAGGGAATAGACTTTCCTGAGGAGCACCATGGAATCTATATCCTTATAGGTATTGTCTGTGTCAGGAAAATGCTTTCCTATATCGCCGAGTGCCAGTGCTCCAAGAAGGGCATCCGAAATGGCATGGAGCAGAACATCTGCATCGGAATGGCCCGCAAGACCCATTGAATGTTGGATTTCCACCCCGCCGAGAATCAGTTTTCTGCCTTCTGTGAGTCTGTGAACATCGTATCCTGATCCGATTCTTATATTCATGTTTTTGTCCTCCATTTATCCGGTTTTTCCCGGGTTTTTGAAACTCAGATGTTAATTGACAGAAAATAATACACAATTAGGACACATATCCATTTTGTTCCACATGGAAAAACCGTTGGCGCTGCTTTAAAATCCCGTTATGATAGCCTGCAGTGCGGTTATATCCCATTCCGTGGAACTTTGTGCTTTTTCAAGCCTAAAAGTCATAAATTAAAGTCTTAATATTTATGTTTTATTTCATTTTGCACACAGTTCCCACAGGTTATCCACATGACCCTGTTGATAGTGTGGATAACTGAACGGTTGTTCCCCTAAAATATTCTGAAAACTCTGATTAACTGTGGATAACTTTATTCCCAGTGTTTTATGGAGTCTTTAAGAAGTATATCGAGGTCCTGCATTTCCTTGGGTGAAAGTTCCCTTATTTCTCCTTCTACGAGGCTTCCGAGCCTGATATTCATTATTCTGACCCTTCTTAAGGAAACCACCCTGTAGCCGAAGTATTCACACATTCTCCTTATCTGTCGGTTAAGCCCCTGGGTAAGAATGATTCTGAATGACCTTGTACTGATTTTTTCAGCCTTGCACTTTTTGGTAACCTGACCCAATATGGGAACACCGTTTTCCATCCCGCTGATAAATTCGGGGGTGATGAGCCTGTTGACTGTAACTATGTATTCCTTGTCGTGGTTGTTGGATCCTCTTAATATCTTATTGACAATATCTCCGTCGGAAGTCATGAGTATAAGCCCGGAAGAATCCTTGTCCAGGCGACCTACGGGGAAGATCCTTCTGGGATATTTGATATAGCTGATGATATTTCCCGGGACATCTTCATTTGTCGTGGTCTCTATTCCTTTAGGCTTATTGAATGCAAGGTAGACATGATCCGTTTTTGGTTGAACTTTTTTTCCGTCGACCAGGATTACATCATCTTCTGTGACCTTCTGTCCCATGACTGCCGTCACTCCGTTGACGGTTATCCTGCCTTCTTCAAGGAGTTTATCCGCTTCTCTTCTTGAAGTAAAACCTGCCTCTGAAAGATATTTATTGATTCTTTTGCCTTCATTTTTTTCTTTTTCCATATTTCTTCCTTCCATAACCGATTCCATATTTTTCCCCGGACTGTTACATGTTACAATAATAGTGAGGATTCCATGGGAAAAGTTCCTTATACTACTATTATAGCCCATGGAGAAGCCTAAGGGTAAACCGGCATCACTTAAGAAACTTTGATGAATTAAATATAAAAGTTGTGTGAAATTGATATTTGCCCTGTTCACAGGCGGTTTCAATAAAGTAAAATAGAAACAATGGAAGTAACCGGTTACCGTATATCGGAAATAACCATGGAGGGAGGAAGAAAAATGAATGACAAGGTTGTGATCTACTCCTCTAACACATGTCCCTACTGCGATATGGCAAAGGATTATTTCAGAAATCAGGGCATTGAATATGAAGAGAGGAACACTTCTGAAAAAGAAAACAGGGCAAAGCTTATGGAAATGGGCTTAAGGTCAGTTCCTGTAATTTTTTACGGAGACAAGCATGTGGTTGGTTTTGAACCTACCATGGTGGAAGAATTCCTTAAGGAAAACGGATATGTAGCCAGAGACAGTCAGAATAAAAATCAAGCTCGTAAAAACCAGGAGGAAAAGTAATGAAAAAGTATGTTTGTGTAGTATGTGGTTATGTTTATGACCCAGCAGTAGGTGACGAAGACAACGGAATCAAGCCAGGAACTTCATTTGAGCAGCTTCCCGAAGATTGGGTATGCCCTGCATGCGGAGTCGGCAAGGATCAGTTCGAAGTAGAAGAATAGGATTTTTTAAAAAAGATTTGAAAATCAACTACCATTACCCTCATCTCCGAAAGGAGATGGGGGTATTTACTTTTTTTTAAAATGATTCAGGAAACAAGTCAGAAAGCCACCCTGTAATTTATTACAGCCTTACCAATATTAACTGGAAGTCAGAAGGACTGGGCAAAATATCTCAAGACACTTAAAATCACTGAAGTTCATGAAAGTCACAGAAGTAGTGAAATCACTTATATCAATGAAAGTCACTGAAGTCCTGGAAATAACTGATGTCACCGAAATGCGGAGAAATTAATTAGTATATAAATAAAATATGGCGGAATATCAGATTCTTTAAGGTAAAGTTTTGATATTGCGCCATGTTCTGTATTTTTTTAGTGTCTTTTTATTGGTTTCTTTTTGTTTTTTATTCGATGAAAAGGGCATTCCCGTTTTTTAAGTTTATCTTAAGGTGTATCCCTTTTTCCTTTACAACTCTTTTAAGGTTTTCTCCCTGGAATTCTTCAGGAAAAAATTCACCGTCCATGACTATGAGTGTCATGTTATAGGGATCTGAAAGACCGCTCTGGACTGAAGATGATATGAATTCAGAGAGGGAACTGTCGAGTTTTTTGTCGGAAAATACGGTATTTTTTACAGCTTCTGCACCTGAACTGTTTAGACCACGGATTTCTGAAAGTCTGCCGAGCCTGTTGTATATGAATTCCACATGTGATCCTGAAATAAGGTGTACGTTTCTGTAGGGCTGGGTAAAAAGCCATACCGAGAATATAATGCCGCAGGTGAGAAGTACTGACATGATGGTAAAAAGCCTTACCCTTGCCGGATTTATTACTGCATCCTTTCCTGTAACCATTTCACCTGCGGATGCATCCTCTTCTATATCGAGGTACCTGAATTCCCCCTGGGGTGTGAGGACACATGAAGCCACCGCCATATCCTTAAGGAGAAGGCCCCTGTATCTGTCGTCACCTTTTCCGCTGCCATCAAAGGTAGTCCCTATGCCGAGGTGCCTTACGATGGTGGAATATCTCGAGGAACCAAAAAGAAGCATATAGGCAGTAAGGTATTCCTTGTATGAATCAATTATTGCAGTTGGCGTTTTAAGCTTTCTCGAAGTGAGGTTTACAGGAAACTTTTTACGCGTGACAAGGTAAGTTGCTGTTTCCTCATCGTTTATCAGTATCAGTGCAATATTAAGTACATTGTTTCTGTCGCTATAGTTTAATCTAATCCTGCATAAATCAGAAACATCGATTGAATACTCTTTAAGTTCAGAGAGAAAATCCCGTATCTCCCTTCTCACTGTCCTTGTATCTTCCGGTGTAAGACTCTGGAGTCCGTGATGTTTCTGGAATACATATTTAATTTTCAGTTTTTCATCCATTCAATCACCTGCTCCAAATTCCGACCTCATTAATAAGAATATCACATAATAAGCACCACTACACTCTCTTGTGGGTCAGTTTATATGGTTTTCATCCGATTATTTTTCATTCCTTAATTCCTTATTTTATGCACTGATATTTTTTATTTTTCTGGATTCTGGTCTGACTGGTTATTTCTTTCCCGGGTAGTAGGTGTTCTTGTTTGCATTTGGGTTGACTGCAATTCGGTTGACTGCAGTTCGCATTTTTTCAGTTCATCTTATTGCATTTTCCCTGATTTTTATAAATCAGTGCATTCATTCTTTGGCTGAGGACGATTATGGTATTGTGTGCAGGAAGTCTAATACTGAAAATTCCACACTATGGATAATTCCTTTAAAAAGAATGATATAAAGTGATTAACAGGATAATATATTAACCTTCACCACTGGTTTAAAATAGAATCTGATACATATTTTACACCGCTCTATTATTATAAAATAATTGAAGCAACCGTGTTTTTCCTTGTGTTTAAAGGCTTATTTACTGATATTACAGAATTGATAAAAAAATATGATAATAATGTTAATGAAAATGTCAAAAAATTTACACCAAAAGGTGATAAAAATAGTTAAACATTTTTCAAGGCTGTGATAATATAGTATAAAGCATTGTTAAAAACATCAACAGCGCAGGAATGACGGGTTTATAAAAAAACTAAAAAAAGTGTATGAGGTAAATGGTAAAAATGGAAAAGAAAAAGAAGATATCCATGGCGGTAATAAAGAGGATGCCGAGGTACTACAGACATCTGGCGGAACTTTTAAGAAATGATGTGGACAGGATTTCCTCCAAGGAATTAAGTGAGATGATAGGCTTTACTGCTTCCCAGATAAGGCAGGATTTCAATAATTTCGGCGGATTCGGCCAGCAGGGTTATGGATATAATGTAAGGGATCTTTTCAATGAGACAGGAAAGATTTTAGGCCTTGATAAAAGATACAGATCCATAATCGTCGGAGCCGGAAATATAGGACAGGCTCTTGCAAACTACACAAGATTCGACAAGTTCGGCTTTGACCTTCAGGCGATTTTTGACACCAATCCGAAACTTATCGGAAACCAGATAAGGGACGTTGAAATATACGATATAGATAACCTCGAGGAATTCCTTCAGAAAAACCAGATAGACATCGGAATCATCTGTGTTCCCATAAATGCTGCACAGAATGTGGCAGATATTATGACGAGGAACGGAATAAAGGGTGTGTGGAACTTTGCCCCTACAGACATTTCAGTTCCTGAAGGTGTGGCACTTGAAGCGGTACATCTTTCCGATTCACTTTTAACCCTCGTGTATCTTATGAACGACAACGAAGAAAGAGGAAAAAATAAGTAAATACATATTATATAACTTGCAAATTATCAACATGAATATCTGATTTTTAGTTCAAAAAGGAACCTTTAGGGGTTCTTTTTTTGTATTCAGCCGAGTTCTTTAATCAATTTAATTATTACAGCAGTAAATAAATCTTTTGGCTGTTAAAAAGTATTATCTAAATGTACATTATTTGTTAAAATATTATGTGAGGTGATAAGAATGTACAAGATAACAAATAAAAAAGTTCTCGCCGAAAACATCTACTGGATGGATATTGAGGCAAAGAGAAGTGCGAAATCAGCAAAGCCCGGTCAGTTTTTAATCGTAAGACTGGATGAAAAAGGGGAAAGGATTCCTCTTACCATCTGTGACATAGATGAGGAAAAAGGAACAATTGCCATTGTCTATCAGACACTCGGGGATTCAACACAGAGAATGGCAAAGCTTGAAGAGGGAGATTCTTTCTACGACGTGGTATGTCCTCTCGGAAACCCATCAGAACTGGTTCACATGTCTGATGAAGAATTAAAGAACATGAATATACTCTTTGTTGCCGGTGGTGTAGGAACTGCACCTGTATACCCACAGGTTAAATACCTTCACGGAAGAGGCATCAAGGCTGACGTTATAATCGGAACAAAGACAAAGAACACCCTTATCATGGAAGATGAAATGAAGGAAGTTGCAGGCAACGTATACGTATGTACAGACGACGGATCATACGGATTCCACGGCCTTGTAACTGACAAGATAAAGGACCTTGTAAACAATGAAGGAAAGAAATACGACCTCGTTGTGGCGATAGGACCAATGATAATGATGAAGTTCGTATGTCTTACAACCCAGGAAATGGGAATAAAGACTATCATTTCCCTTAACCCCATCATGGTTGACGGTACAGGAATGTGCGGTGCCTGCAGGGTTTCAGTAGGCGATGAAGTAAAGTTCGCATGCGTTGACGGACCTGAATTTGACGGACACAAGATCAATTTCAACGAAGCCATGAGAAGACAGGCAATGTATAAATCCGAAGAAGGAAAGAAGCTTCTGAGATCAGAAGAAGGTGCTTCCCACAAGAAACCAGGATGTGAGAGTGAGGTGAAGGCATAATGGCGATGAAAGGAAGAGTTCCTGTAAAGGAACAGAACCCCCAGGAAAGGGCGGAGAATTTCGAAGAAGTATGTTACGGATATGAAATGTCCGAAGCGGTTGAAGAATCCCAGAGATGTCTTAACTGTAAGGTACCAAGATGCGTGGCAGGATGCCCCGTATCAATAAATATCCCTGCATTCATCCAGGCTGTAAAAAACAGCGATATAGAAGAAGCGGGAAGAATAATATCTGAATCATCTGCACTTCCTGCAGTATGCGGAAGAGTATGCCCACAGGAATCACAGTGTGAAGGTTCATGTATCGTGGGAATAAAGGGCGAACCTGTATCAATAGGTAAGCTTGAAAGATTCGTCGCAGATACAAACAGGAATAATGGAATTTCCTTTACTGAAAAGGCACCTGCAAACGGAATAAAGGTAGGTGTTGTAGGATCAGGTCCTGCAGGACTTACATGTGCCGGAGACCTTGCAAAATTAGGTTATGATGTTACTATATTTGAAGCCCTCCATGAACCGGGCGGAGTTCTCGTATACGGTATCCCCGAATTCAGACTTCCAAAGGATGAAGTGGTTAAGGCTGAAGTTGAAGGCGTTAAAAAACTCGGTGTCAAGATCGAAACCAACGTTATCATAGGCAGAACAGTTACAATAGAAGAACTCATGGAAGAAGAAGGCTTCAAGGCGATCTTCATAGGATCAGGCGCTGGTCTTCCCAAATTTATGGGAATCCCCGGAGAAAATGCAAACGGCGTTTCTTCTGCAAATGAATTCCTTACAAGAAATAACCTCATGAAGGCATTCAGGGATGAATACGATACTCCTATAATGATAGGAAAGGCATGCTGTACAGTGGGCGGCGGAAACGTTGCAATGGATGCCGCAAGAACTGCATTAAGACTCGGAGCTGAATCACACATTGTCTACAGAAGATCCGGCGAAGAACTTCCTGCAAGGGCAGAAGAAGTACACCATGCAAAGGAAGAAGGTGTATTATTCGACCTTCTTACAAACCCTGTTGAAATCTTAACCGACGACAAGGGCTGGGTTAATGGCTTAAAGTGCGTGAAGATGGAACTTGGCGAACCTGATGAATCAGGAAGAAGAAAGCCTGTTGAAATCGAAGGTTCTGAATTTGTCATCGACTGTGATACAGTTATAATGGCACTTGGAACATCACCAAACCCACTTATATCTTCAACAACACCAGGTCTTGAAATCAACAAGAGAAAATGTCTCATCATCAACGAAGAAACCGGCGAAACAACAATCCCCGGAATCTTTGCAGGCGGTGACGCAGTTACAGGCGCAGCTACCGTAATCCTCGCAATGGGAGCAGGAAAGACTGCAGCGGCAGGTATGGACAAATACCTTAAAGAAAAATATCTTAACAAGTAATATAAATAAAAAAGCTAAAGAAAAAGGAAGGATTTCCATAATGGAATGTCCTTCCTTTTTTCTATGTCCTGACTAAATTTCTTTAAGATTCCTGTCATGCCCGCCCATGTAAACGCTGTAACCTATGAGAACAGTCCACACATAAGCCAGTGTCTTTGGTATCATAAGCATCCCAATCATTTCATTTATTCCTGAGAAAAGCACCACGGGGAGATAAAATGCAAAGCTTAAAAGAATTGTAAG
>JBDHVQ010000042.1:0-12264 GCA_039809845.1 Clostridiaceae bacterium
AACCATCTCTCTTTAAAGAAGTGCTGATCTCAGCTTTTCTAAGTCAGCACTGGGGAAAATCTATTGAGGATAAAAGTCATTTTATCCTCAATAGAACATTGATGAATATATGAGGAATTTATCGGCAATCATAAGAATACCCATAATCATCAGGAATATTCCCGATATTATGCTTATGATGTTGTAGTTTTTCTTTATACCGGCAAAGATTCCTGACATGCTGTCAATGAGGAGTGCTGTAATCATAAATGGTACTCCGAGCCCCATTGAGAATATGAAGAGCATCAGCCCTCCGAGGTATATTGTTCCTGCATTTCCTGCAGTTAAAAGTGCTGCAGATAAAAAGCTTCCAAGGCACGGTGACCATCCGAAGGCTATTATCATACCGAAGATAAATGCATCGAGGAAAGTTCCTGCATTTTTTCTCTGAGCCATCCTGAAATCCCTCATGAGAAAAGGGATCTTAATCAGTCCCGTCATATTAAGACCCAGAATTACGAGGATTACTCCCCCGATTCTCTGAATGGTCAGTCTGTGATCAAGGAGGTATTTTGAGAATACCGCTGCACTCATTCCAAGGATTACAAAAATGAGTGTAAATCCAGCAATGAATCCAAGTCCGTTGGTCAGAAGACTCTTTCTGTCACCTTCTTTTTTTCCGACAAGATAGGAGAGGTATATCGGTATCATCGGAAGGAAACAGGGTGAAATAAATGCAAGAATACCTTCCATGAAAAGCAGTGAACCTGTGCGTATATCCATTACTCCACCTGATCCAGAATCATCCTGAACTTTTCTTCACTCATGGCACCCTGGGAATATCCCACAACGTATCCGTCGCTGTCTACAAAGAGGCTTGTAGGTATGACATCTGCCCCAAGAACCATGGTAACGTAGGATTCTTCGTCAAATGTCATATTTTTGAAGGAAAGTCCGTTATCCTTAAGATATTCCTTTGCCTTTTCAGGTGTCTCACCGTTGAAGCCTGAACTGTTGATCATTACGAGTATTTCATCGTCCTTAAGCTTGCTTTCAAGCGACATAAGATCCGGCATTTCAGCCTTGCAGGGTCCGCACCAGCTGGCCCAGATGTTTATTATCATCTTTTTGCCTTCAAAATCCCTTAAATTTACGTTGTTGCCGTCCATGTCTTTAACAATCAGGTTGTCAGGAAGGAGTCTTTTCTTTCTTCCGTCAGCAGTAGTAATGACTTCCGGCTTTGAATCTGAAGTTTTTGTAAGAACTGAACTTTTATCTTCACCATTACTCTTTTCGGAAGAAGCAGAGGTGCTTGATGCAGGCGAAACTGATGAAACCGATAAATCTGCTGGTTTTGTCTGTGAATCTGTTTTTGTGTCTGATTTATTTTCTGCTTTTGTATCAGTTCTGGTTACAGTTCCTGTTTCTTCTTTAACTGAAACTGTTGTACTGCTCTGGGTAGAATTACCTGCTGAAGATGTAGTTTCAGAAATATTGGCTCTGGTAACTTCAGTCATTGTATTTTCTGAAGTTTCTTTTTCGATGAAACCTCTTTCACCCTGCATGTTGTCATAGATAGTTTTCACACCGAAGAGGAGTCCTGCAAAAAGTATTATGAATAACAGGGTTCTTAAAGTTTTAGACATAGAGTCCTCCTTTAATGATTATTCTGATTTCTATATGTCCTTTACACTTTCCCAGTCCTTTAAGAATCTTTCAATACCCTTGTCTGTAAGGTAATGGTTTAAGGATTCCATGAGAACTTTATATGGTACTGTCGCAATATCTGCTCCTGCAAGTGCGCTTTCGGTAATGTGGTTTACGTTCCTTACTGAGGCGGCTATAATTTCTGTTTCAATGCCGTGGATATCGAATAGGTCGGAGATTTCTGAAATAAGACCAATTCCGTCAAATCCTGCATCTTCGAGTCTTCCTATAAAGGGAGACACATAGGATGCTCCGGCTCTTGCAGCTGCAAGTGCCTGGGCTGCTGAGAATATGAGGGTAACATTGGTCCTTATTCCCATATCCCTGAATTTACTTGTTGCCTTTAAACCTTCCGCTGTCATCGGAACTTTTATTATCACATTTTCGTGGATCTTACTTAATTCAGTTCCTTCCTTAACCATTTCCTCAGCCTTCAGTGAAATAACTTCAGCTGATATGGGTCCGTCGACGATTCCTGAGATTTCCTTTATTACTTCCTCAAAGTTTCTGCCTTCTTTTGCAATAAGGGACGGATTTGTTGTAACCCCTGAAATGAGACCGAGTTCTGCCGCCTTCCTGATTTCTTCTGTAGATGCCGTGTCGATGAAGTATTTCATTTGTTTCCTCTTTTCCTGTGATGTATTTTGATTTTTTCTTTCAGCTGACTTAAATGATACTTACCTATCTTTTTTGTATCTTTTTAAATCCTGCTGATTTCCTGACTATTATTATAGCATTTAATTCCGTCAATTATGGTCTGAATTACTGCTCTTCTGACATTATAATTAATCCGTCTTAAAAAATTATGAAGAATGACGATTAATGGCTGCCCCGGTCATACCGGAACAGCCATCAGTCTAAAATCTATTTTCCCATCTTTTTACTGTCTGATACAAACTTTCATTTTGAAAATAATCTTGCTTCCAGCCTCTGTTAAACTGACTTGTTTCCTTCAGTTGTAGGTGCTGCTTCATCCTGTGGAAGGTTATCGTTATTTTCAGCATTTGGTGTTTCCTGGTTTGCATGAGGTGCTGATTCAGCAGTTGTAACAGGTGAAGTCTGGATAACTTCCTTCACTTCTCCTGCCTTTGTCTGTGGCTTGTCATCAGCTTCCTTGGCTTCTGACCAGTCCATTTCAGCATATCTCTTGTACATTGCCCTTCTTGCCTGTGCATCTCTTTCAGTCTTTTCAAAGAGTGCTTCAGCGTCTTCCGGGAATGCCTTGAGAAGTGATGCGTATCTTACTTCTCCAAGGAGGAAGTCTCTGAATGGCATCTTGGGATCCTTTGAGTCTAAAGTGAACGGATTCTTGCCTTCCTTCTTAAGATCTGGGTTGTACCTGTAGAGATTCCAGTATCCTGATTCAACTGCTCTCTTTGTTTCTTCCTGGCTCATTCCCATTCCGTTCTTTAAGCCCTGGTTGATACATGGTGCGTAGCAGATGATAAGTGAAGGTCCGTTGTACTTTTCAGCTTCTGTTATTGCCTTTATAGCCTGGTTTTTGTCTGCTCCCATACCGATCTGGGCAACATATACATAACCGTAGCTCATCGCAATCATACCGAGGTCCTTCTTGCCTGTTCTCTTTCCGGCTGCGGCAAATTTAGCTATTGCAGCTGCAGGTGTAGCCTTTGAAGACTGTCCGCCTGTATTTGAGTAAACTTCAGTATCAAGAACGAGGATGTTGACATCTTCTCCTGAAGCAATAACATGGTCAAGCCCGCCGAAGCCGATGTCATATGCCCATCCGTCTCCGCCGACGATCCACTGTGACTTCTTGGATAAGAATTCCTTGTTGTCCTTGAGTTCCTTTGATATTTCATCGTCAGAACCTTCGAGTGATTTGATAAGATCCTTTGTAGCAATCTTGTTTTCTTCACCGATATTGTATGTGTCGAGCCATTTTTCAACTGCAGATTTAACTTCTTCAGATGATGTCTTCACAAGTTCTTCTGCCTTTGACTTTAATCTGTCTCTCTGTGAATTGTATCCTAAGTACATACCGAGTCCGAATTCAGCATTGTCTTCAAAGAGTGAATTCGCCCATGAAGGACCGTGTCCTTCTGCGTTTGTTGTATAAGGAGTTGCAGGTGCTGATGCCCCCCAGATTGAAGTACATCCTGTAGCATTTGCTATCATCATCCTGTCGCCGTAAAGCTGTGTTATGAGCTTGTTGTAAGGTGTTTCTCCACAGCCTGCACATGCTCCTGAGAATTCAAGAAGCGGTTTTTCGAACTGTGAACCCTTTAATGTGAACTTGCTCATCGGGTTTTCCTTTACAGAAAGTGACATTGCATAATCCCAGTTTGCCTGTTCTCCCATCTGAGTTTCGATAGGCTTCATGATGAGGGCCTTCTGTGGTGCTGGACAAACCTGAGCACAGTTACCGCATCCTGTACAGTCAAGAGGTGTAACCTGTATTCTGAATTCAAGTCCTTCGAATGCCTTTCCGCCCATTGCCTTCTTCGCTGTGAAGGTTTCAGGTGCGTTCTTCATTTCTTCCTCATTCATGAGGAATGGTCTTATAACTGCGTGCGGACATACATATGCACACTGGTTACACTGGATACACTTATCGATCTGCCATTCAGGAACATTTACTGCGATACCCCTCTTTTCGTACTGTGAAGTACCCATCGGGAATGTACCGTCTTCTCTTCCTGTGAATGCAGATACTGGGAGGTTGTCACCTTCCTGGCTGTTCATAGGAATGAGTATGTTTTCTATAAATGCAGGGAGTTTCTTGTTTTCAGTCTTGTCTTCAGAAAGGTTTTTCCAGTCAGGTTTTACTTCTATCTGGACAAGTGCATTTACACCCTTGTCGATTGCTTCATTGTTCATGTTGACAATCTTTTCGCCCTTCTTGCCGTAGGATTTTACAACGGAATCCTTTAAGTACTTAACGGCATCTTCAACCGGGATAACATTGGCAAGCTTGAAGAAGCCTGACTGCATTATCATGTTGATTCTTGTTCCGAGGCCGATTTCCTGTGCGATTGACTGCGCATCGATAACATAGAACTTTATGTTCTTTTCAGCGAGCTGTCTCTTTAGTTTATTCGGAAGGTGTGCTTCAACTTCTTCGGGCTTCCATGGTGCATTGAGAAGGAAGGTTCCGTTATCCTTTATGTTCTTAAGCATATCGTACTTATGTACATAGGATGGGTTGTGGCACGCAACAAAGTCTGCAGCCTGGATAAGATATGGTGCCCTTATCTTGTTCTTACCGAATCTTAAGTGTGATATTGTGATACCACCTGACTTCTTTGAGTCGTATGAGAAGTAACCCTGTGCATAAAGGTCGGTGTGGTCACCTATTATCTTTATGGCAGACTTATTTGCTCCGACAGTACCGTCAGATCCGAGACCCCAGAACATACACTGCTTTGTTCCTTCAGGAGTTATATCTATTTCTTCAGTAACAGGAAGTGATGTGAACGTAACGTCATCCACGATTCCCATTGTGAAGCCGTTTTTAACTTCGTTCTGCTTTAAGTTTTCGTAAACGCCAAGGATCTGTCCGGGAGTTACGTCCTTTGAGCCTAATCCGTATCTTCCGCCTACTATTACAGGCTTTGTTTCAGCTTCGTAGAATGCATTCCTTACGTCCTGGTATAAAGGTTCTCCGTTTGATCCTGGTTCCTTTGTCCTGTCTAAAACTGCTATCTTCTTTACAGTCTTTGGAATTGCTTCGAGGAAGTGCTTTACTGAGAAGGGTCTGAAGAGGTGTACATTGACAAGACCTACCTTTTCTCCCTTGTTTACTAAATATTCAACGGTTTCTTCAGCTGCATCGCATACAGATCCCATTGCTATTATTATTCTTTCTGCATCATCTGCACCGTAGTAGTTGAAAAGACCGTAGTTTCTGCCAGTCATTTCATTTACCTTGTGCATGTAGTTTTCAACTATTTCAGGAACCTTTAAGTAGAACTTGTTTGAAGCTTCCCTTGCCTGGAAGTAGATGTCAGGGTTCTGTGCAGTTCCCCTTGTAACAGGTCTTTCAGGATTTAATGACTTCTTCCTGAATTCATTTACTGCTTCCATATCGAGGAATTCTCTCATTTCCTCGTCTGACCATACTTCTATCTTCTGGATTTCGTGTGAAGTTCTGAAACCGTCAAAGAAGTTAAGTACAGGTAATGAAGCTGTAAGTGCTGTCGCATGTGCAACAACGGATAAGTCCATAACTTCCTGAACGGATGATTCAGCGAGCATGATCCAGCCTGTCGCCCTTGCAGCCATTACGTCCTGGTGGTCTCCGAATATTGAGAGTGCCTGTGCGGCAATAGCTCTTGCAGATACGTGGAATACACCGGGAAGAAGTTCACCTGAAATCTTGTACATGTTGGGGAGCATAAGTAAAAGCCCCTGTGATGCTGTATATGTGGTTGTAAGCGCACCGCCCTGAAGTGATCCGTGAACTGCCCCCGCAGCTCCGGCTTCAGACTGCATTTCCACAACCTTTACCTTTTCACCGAATAAGTTAAGTCTGCCCTTTGAAGCCCATTCGTCCACAACTTCCGGCATTGGTGAGGAAGGTGTGATCGGATATATGGCAGCAACTTCTGTGAATGCATACGATACGTGTGCAGCCGCAGTGTTTCCGTCCATGGTCTGGATTTTTCTCATGTCTTCAAATCTCTCCTTTTAAAATATATTCTGAATAAATAGTCACTGTTCCATATGAAACAGTCAATAACAGAATTCTCTCACAATCAGTTATTAAGAAATTGTTACCCTACCGTATTAATTATATCCTATCGAAAGTTTTATGCAACAGTTTCATCAATTATGGAATATCCTTCCTTTCGGCCTCAGGGCAAGGGTTTTAGCACTTTCCCCTGTTTTTTGATACATTTAATTTATTGAAATGATACAGATAATTATTAACCCTTTCCTGTAAAACGTATGTGAACACAATTACAGGCAAACACCAGATGAAATTACCTTCAATAAAATAAGGAAACTGTAATAAAACATAAGCTTTACTGCAGTTTCCTTTTAACTTTTTATTGTTTTCTGAAATTATCCCTATGCATTAAATTTACGGGAGAATTACTGAATCCTTTAAGATTTCGGTACTCTGAGACTATATACTGCTCATGAAAGTATCATCGTTTCCTTTGTATTTCCGTTTAATGATGTATTACACTTTTCAGAGTATTCTTTTCCTAAATATCCCTTTCAATGGATTCCTGAAGTCTTCTTATCATTTCATCCTTGTCAACACCCTGGAGATTGAAGCCTTCAAGAGTCTTTCTTATGGATTGACCGATCTTTTCATTCCTTATTCTGTCTTCGTGGAATTCCGTTTCTTCACTGTCACCTTCAAAGCTCTTTACGGTTTCCTTTCTTGTCTGGACAGGCCTTGCAAGATCTTCAGGAACAGTCTTTTTCTCATCGACAGAATCCACGTTTTCAATGTCGACTTTAAGTCCGTCAGCCGGCATATCAGCTTTAAGACCTATATCTTCAAGTTTAAGCTTCATGGCTTCCCTTGCATCGTCATCACCGTGTACAAGGAAAATCCTCTTTGGTTTCTGGGTGAATTCCTCAACCCATCTTAAGAGACCTACTGAATCGGCATGTCCTGAAAGTCCTGTGAAGTTATGGATCTGGGCTTCAACCCTAACCTGTTCTCCTAAGATACTTACGAGTTTCTTGCCTGACTGTATCTGCTGCCCGAGAGTTCCTTCCGCCTGATACCCGACAAAGCATACAGAGCATTCAGGTCTCCATAAATTGTGTTTCAGATGGTGTCTTACTCTTCCGGCATCAGCCATTCCAGATGCTGAAATGATTACAAGACCTGACTTTGTAGCATTAAGCATCATGGAATCTTCAACTGATTCAGTAAAGAAGAGATTCGGGAATTCAAATACGTTGTCTCCGCGTCTTATAAATTCCTGCGTCTCCCCATCCATATACTGGGTGTTTCTTTTAAATATTTCCGTAGCAGATCCAGCAAGGGGCGAATCGACATAAACCTTTATGTTTGGGTTTAATTTTCCCGCTTCAGCATACATATTGAGGATGTATATTATCTCCTGTGTCCTTCCTATTGCAAAGGAAGGTATTATCACATTTCCTCCTCTTTCATTTGTACTGTTTATAATTTCCACCAGCCTGTCATTTTCGTTTTTCTGTGGGCTGTGGACACGGTTTCCATATGTCGATTCAAGAATAAGGAAATCCGCACCGTAAATTACCTCAGGTTCTTTGAATAGCGGTATGTTGTGGTTTCCAACATCTCCTGAATATACAAGGGTTATGGGGTCTTTTCCTTCTTCGTTTATAAATATCTCCGTAAAGGCACTTCCAAGCATGTGTCCTGCATCTGCAAATCTTATCTCAAATCCCGGAAACACTTCAAATTTTTTACCGTAGTCGAGGGTTTCAAACATGGTTATTGCATATGCTGCGTCTTCAGCTGTATAAAGCGGTTCCAGAAGCGGTTTTCCCTGCCTTGTCCTCTTCTTGTTTTCCCTCTCGGCATCCTGTTCCTGTATATGGGCTGAGTCAAGCAGCATTATTTCTGACAATTCTGCAGTGGGCGGAGTTGTAATGATCTTTCCCTTGAATCCAAGCTTTGCAAGCATGGGTAGTCTTCCAGAATGGTCGATGTGGGCATGGGATAATATGACGTATTCTATATCTGACGGTACGAATGGAAATACATCATTGCCCCTTATTCTTGCATCCTTTCCCTGGTACAGTCCGCAGTCGAGAAGAACCTTGTGTCCGTTGACAGAAAGAAGATGACAGGAACCTGTCACACTTCCTGCAGCTCCGGAAAAATAAATTTTCATATAAGCCTCCGGTATATTTAAGATTTAATATATGGTTAACATCAATGGAATAACAGGAATCAGCAGAATATGAACAGTGTAAAAAAGTCTATACTGTCTTTATTTAATATTACTGACTTCCTGTCCTTGAAATGTTTCTCATGTATCACGCATAAAAAATATAATCTTCCTCAATTATAATTTAAGCTCTCCGTCATTTTCCTTCGGAGAGCCTTAATTTACTGATTATTAAATTAAAGTATTTACTTTTTAAGCCTTATATTCGTCATCTATAATATTGCAGACTTTATGAACTGTTTCCTTCGCATCGGAAGCTTCCATATTTTCCTTGAATTCTTTTTCCCTGTCTTTTAATTCCTTTAATTTTCCCATTATGGATTCTCCTGTCACTTCCTTTTCATGAAGTACAAGGGAATAACCCGACTTTAAAAATGATTCAGCATTTTCAATCTGGTCACCCCTGGAAGTCTCAAGACCCAGTGGTATAAGGATATTGGGAATCTTAAGAGCCAGGAATTCAAAAATCGAGTTTGACCCCGCCCTGGATACTACAAAGGAAGTTGCAGCGAGTATGTCCTTTAATTCACCGCTTATGTATTCAAACTGTCTGTATCCTTCTGTTCCTTCATATTCTTCAGAAAGGTTTCCCTTCCCAACATGGTGACAGATATCGTATATCTTTGTAAGTTCATTTAAGTTTTGCCTTATCGCCCTGTTTAAAAGGGGGGAACCCAAGGATCCTCCCATGGCGAGGAGTAAAGGCTTTTCACCGGTAAACCCGAGATACTCAAGTCCTTTTTCCTTTGATCCTGAAAGCAGTTCTTCCCTCACAGGAGATCCAACATGAATTCCCTTATCCCCGAAGTATTCTGCAGTTTCAGGAAAAGTCACAAGTACTTTTTTTGCAAATTTCGATGCGATTTTATTGGCAAGACCCGGAGATAAGTCTGACTCATGGCAGATAAATGGAATATTCAGCATCGCTGCCGATGCTGCCACGGGAACCGTAACAAATCCGCCTTTACTGAAAATTACACCGGGTTTTTCTCTCCTCAAAATCTTTAATGCATCGAAAGTCCCCTTTGCCACCCGGAATACATCCGTAAAATTCTTAAGGTCGAAATATCTCCTCAGCATCCCTGAGGAGATTTCAAAGTATTCAATCCCTGCAGAGGGAATTATTTCCTTTTCTATATTGTCCCTTGAACCTATATATCCGATTTCATATCCTCTTTTTTCAAGTTCAGGTATTATGGCGAGATTTCCGCTTACATGTCCTGCGGTTCCTCCCCCTGTAAGTATTATCTTTTTCATACTTGTATCTTTTGTCCTTTCATCCTATAAATCTTACATTTAAATTGAATAAGTAAGTCTTTAATAATCTTTTATCCAGCAAATAATCCTTCAGTTATCCGAGAATCTTTGTTATTCCAGATTCATTAAAAAGGATTCCATACTTTTAAAGCAGGAATCCATTTTAAAGTAACATATTTTATTGTTTTTCTGATTTTTTATCCTGATTTTTAAACTGCCTTATTATTATATCAGAAATTTTACAGGAAATTGTCTCAGTAGTCTTAATGTCTTATTCAGCAGCTCCTGCGTCTTCTTCAGGAGTTTCTTCAGTTGCTGTTTCTTCACCGGAATCTGAAGTGGTAGTCTCTGTAGCTTCATCGCTTTCCGGTTTTACTTCAGGTTCCTGTTCAGATGCAGTAGTAAGAGGTGTGACACCTTCCGGAGGATTATTGAGGTTTAAGAATTCCGGAGACACCTGTATCTTGTAGATTCCACTTTCTTCAATAACTCTTACTTCCATGTCCGCTTCAGATACTTCGCCGTTTCTTTCAAAGGTCAGATTGACGTTCTGTATTTCATCATCAGAGGCTTCTGGAATAGTGTATCCTGTAACCTTAAATCCGTTCTTCAGGAAGTTTTCCTTATAAACTGCGTAGTCTTCCGGTCTTTCATCGATGGGTGTCATTATATAGGTGTTTATGAAGTCTTCGTCTTTTAATCCTTCAAAGAACCTTTTTACAGCTTCTGATTTTGTTCTTCCAAGACCGTCCATTCCAGGTTCAATTCTTGACGGGAACATTCCTGTAATGTATGTTTCCGGAGGATAGTTGCCTGCTGCATTCCACACAAAGTATGAATTGAGTCCGAAGGAATTTATTGCTTCTATCTGTTTTCCTATTACTTCAGGTGTGTATTCTATGTGTCCTTCCACCCAGTCCGCTGTAAATCCCTGTATCCATGGTGTATAGGCTGCAGGATGTTTTACTGCCGCATTTTTTTCAATACTTGCAAAGGTTGATCCTTCGAGGAATTTATAGGGTTCTGCATCCGGAACCGGAATATTGAACCAGCCCGCTGAATAATGCGACGGATAGATCATGGGAGACACTCTGTCGACCTTGTCAGTTATCTTTCTCCAGGTCTGTCCTATATCTTCAGGCTTGTCTTCCCAGCTCATTGTGGTTGTACCAAAGATTGCAGCACCTGTTACAACTCCGTAGGGCTTAAGTTCCTTTTCTGCATATTTAAGGAATCCTGCAATGGCCTCATCCTTTGGTCTTCCGTCTCTTCCGGGAAGATCTATCTTGTCATTGTAATCAGCAGCATTTTCAGGGAATCTTACGTAGTCGAAGTGGATTTCATCAAATCCTCTCAAAGCTGCTTCCTGCGATACCGCAACGTTGTATTTCCATACAGTTTCATCGAATGGGTTGAGCCATGAATTTTCAGCATAGTCGTAGAAAAGTTCACCATCTTTCAGCTTCATTGCATGGGAAGGATCCTCATGACTCATGTTTGTATCCTTGAACACGACTATTCTTGCAACTGAATGGATGTTGTGGGACTTCATGTAGTTGATTAGACTTACGTAATTGTCACTTCTGAAAGGATATTCGGCATCAAGTCTTTTGATTGCAGGAATATCAGATTCCCATACTACTGTTCCTGAATCTGTCTTTACGTCCATTACAAGGGTGTTGATGTCAGTTGTCTGGGCAAGTGCAAGACTTCTTTCAAGACTGTTGATGTAGGATAATTCTTCCTTGTCAGGATTATTACCGGCTTTTAAGTCTTCTATATACTGCTTGTACCTTTCGATGTTTTCTTCATCAAATGGAGAACCTGCGGTATCCGGCGGAAGGTATACTCCCCTGGCTTCAATGAACTTGGCTTCTTTTTTCTCTGCCGGAAGTGGTACGTAGAATTCCCCGAGTTCTTCCTTTCTCTTAGCCTCGTCTTCTGTCACTGTTTCTCCTGCATTGCTTGTGTTGGATGGAGCCGGTGAAGGTGATGCCGATGTTTCTGATGTGATTTCCTGGGCAACTGTCGTTTCAGTAACAGCCTGTGTTTCCTTGACTTCTTTGTTGCCGCACGATGTTACTATCATTGATGATGCCAGTAAAAGAACGGCAGCAAGTTTTTTTATCTTCATGTATTTCTCCCTTTGTTACCCGCAGGGGTCAGGATACTTATATTCCGGTACCCCATGCGTTTTTAGAATTAAAACTAATTCATTATAACATAAAATCCCACACCGGAATTTCAATGGAATTTTAATTGACTTCAAGGAATTTATTATCCCGGACTTTATTAATCCCTTTCTGTTTTTACCATTCCAAAGGGCAGGGAATCCCCTGCCCTCCGGCTGTGGTTTTATAGAATTTTTGTTCTTTATAGTTCTTTATAGTTCTTTATAGTTCTTTATAGTTCTTTATAGTTCTTTATAGTTCTTTATAGTTCTTTATAGTTC